>CAZQDO010000313.1:0-7124 GCA_964592085.1 uncultured Anaerolineae bacterium
CTGCAGTAGTGCCTGGGGGAAGACATCTTCGATCTTCTGGCCCAGGGTGGTATGTACCTCACGCCGGGATCTTTCCAGGAAATTGCGGTTGGCTGACACGATTCGCAGGGTTCGGTCGATCACCAACAGCGAGGTGGGGATACTGTCTACGATACGGGTGATGAAGCGCTCGCGGCTCTCTAGTTGGCGCTTGCTCTCCCGCAGATACTCCTCTGCCCGCTTGTGCTCGGTGATGTCTACTCCAACGGCCCACGAATCCCAGCCGGGGATCGGAAATCGTTGGGACTGGTTAGACCACGACACGATTTTGGTGTTGCCATCCTTGCTGGTGAGTTTCAATTCCCAATCGCGGAAGGAGTCACCGCGCTCGGCCCACTCGGCCAACACACGCTGGAGATGAGCTTTATCTGGATATAACAATTCCAGGGCCCTGGGATTGCCTATCATCTCGTCCGTGCTGTAGCCGGTCACCTTTTCACACTCCGGGTTCCAGACGATGATGTTCTTGTCTGCATCCAGGGCATCCAGCATAATCGGCATGTTCTGGACTATCAGGCGCAAGCGTCTCTCGCTCTCCCGCAGTGCCTCCTCTGCCTGCTTGCGCTCGGTGATGTCCTCTATTGCCCCCTCGTAGTACAGCACCTGACCATCGGCATCGCGGACGGCTCGCGCACTGTCCGTTACCCAGATGACCGTTCCGTCGCGCCGACGCCATTGCACTTCGAAATCGCGCATCGTCCCATTGTGCTCCACCAGGGCTTGCCATCGCGCACGATGCTCAGGGTTCACATATCCATTGGTCACGTTGAGCGCCAGCATCGTCTCCTTATCTGAGTAGCCCAGCATTTCCACCAGGGCCGGATTGACGTCGAGAATCTGTCCCTCTGGCGTACTTCGATAGAGTCCCACCGGAACGCGCTCAAACAGGGTGCGGTGGCGCTCCTCGCTCTCTCGCAGTGCCTCCTCGGCATCCCGCTTCTCAATCGCCCTGCGGATGGTCACCAGCAATTGCCCCATGTTGTAGGGCTTTTGCAGGTAGCCATAGGCCCCCAGATTGACCGCCTCGATAGCCGATTCCTGCGAAGCATGTCCAGTAAGCAAGACGCACTCCGTGCTGGGGAAGCGCTCTTTGAGCTTCCTCATCACCTCCAGGCCGGACGTGTCCTCCAGCATGAGGTCAATCACGGCTACAGTGGGCGCCTCCTCCTCGGCCTTATCCAGAGCCGCCTGTCCTGTAGCAACGACTGTAGGCTCATATCCCCCAGCCTTGAGGGTGTCGGAGATGGTCTTCCTGAACTCAGGGTCATCATCTACGACGAGGATATTGATTTCTGTATTCATAATTAAGCCACCTCGCTCTCCGCTAATGGCCTGTCTGACCATAAAGGCGCTGCCCTTGTTGGCTACTGGGTTTCGGACTCGCTCTCTGGCCCTGGTCGACGAGAAGATATGCGGCTCTTTTCGAGATATTCGTCCAGCATCCTGAGACTATACCTGCGATGGCCGCCAGGAGTGTGAAAGGGAATCAGACCCCCCTCGCTTTCCATTTTCTTCAGGGTGTACAAGCTCACCCGCAGATACTCAGCAGCTTCCTTCGCCGTAAGGATGGTCATTTCCTCGTCGAGAAAGTTCTCTTTCACTGGGTAATCCTCCTCGCTTACTACTGGCGGAGTGGCAAGCAGACGATGGGGATCGTTCTTCTATCCGGCCCCCTTGCCACTTCATGGCTTCTCCTCGACTCACATTTTATCACAAGATGGCAGGCATGTCAATCAGAGTCCCCTGATTGTTTGGCGTAATCGCGCAAAGCGATGAAATTACCTCTAAAGTGGGAAACACCGTATCAAAACCGGGAGAAGCTGCTTGAAGATCTCTCCTGTGCGGGATGTGGATGGGGAAAAGTTGACTCCCATCGAGCCTTGTCCTGAGCCGTCGGAACCAACCAGGCTCGCTTGGCTGGGCGCCCCACGCGGTTTTGCCAAATGGCGACTTAAACTGTATAATTATCATTACTTCATGGAGGGAGATGATCTATGCCGAGGGAGACTTTCGACGAGCAAATCGGCGAGCTACAGGAAGACCTCTTGGCCCTGGGCGATTTGGTGGATAGGGCCATAGAGCGTGCCATTCAGTCTCTAGCCAACCGTGACCTGGAGTTGGCTCAGCAGGTCATTGATGAAGATGTCCTGATTAATCAGGCCCAGTGCGATCTGGAGGAGAGATGCCTGGTTCTGATCGCGACCCAGCAACCTTTGGCCCGCGATTTGCGCATCATCGTGGCTGTTTCCAATATCTCTGTTGAGCTGGAGCGTATGGGGGATTACGCTAAGGGGATCGCCAAGATCACCCTCATGATAGGTGATCAGCCTCCCCTGAAGCCCTTGATTGATATCCCCCGCATGGCGGAGAAAGGGCGACAGCTCCTTCACCAGCAATTGGACGCTTTCATCCGTCGCGAGCCCGACTTGGCCCGGCGGCTCGGCGGTGGGGACGACGAGGTGGATGCCTTGTATGATCAGGTATACCGTGAACTGGTGTTCTTCATGATGCAGGATCCCAGAACCATCACCCGGGCCACGCATCTACTTTGGGTGGCGCACAACCTGGAGCGTATTGCCGATCGCACCACCAACATCGGCGAACGAGTGGTCTTTTTGGTCACGGGCCGGGTGGAAGAACTGAATACGTAAGGTGCAACACACTTCGAAAGTGAGTTGCACCTGGCTAGTCAATTGCTAATTGGAGGTAGGATATGAACTTGAACCAACTTACTCAGATGGTCACCTGGCTGGACGAGGAGCGCCGGCGCGATAAGACCGAACTGGCCAAGCTCCAACAGCGAGTGGAGAGCCAGTCCGCAGAGATCGCGGAACAGGCCAGGAGCATACAGGAACTGGAGGGGACATTGGCGCGCACTCGAGCCCAACTGACTAAGTTCCCTCAACTCGAGAAGGCCCTCGACCAACTCAGAGAAGAGTTGGTGCTGCTCATAGAGCGGTACGATGAGCAACATCGAAAGACCGCCGTGGATGCGCAGCGAGTGAGGCAACTGGAACAGGAAAGCCAGACCCGCGCTCTGGGGGAGATAAAGAAGGAGTTGCAAAAACTGCCTCGCCACGAAGATGAGTTGCAATTGCGACGGGCTGAGGATCAACGCCTGGGAGAGATGCTCTTGAGCTTGCAGCAGCAGATAACCGACTTTGGTAGAGATCTCGAGAACCGAACTAGGAATCTGCCCTATCTCGAAGAGCAGCCTCGGCAGAATGCCAAGCGCATAACCGAGCTTCAGCAGGAGACGCCGGAGTTGTTCAAGAGAACCGAGGCCCACTCCACGAAATTGCAGTTATTGGAGGAGCTAATCAGGAAAAGTGATCGCCGGATAGGGGTCCTGGACTTGCAGGCGACCGAACTGAAGCAAGCGCAAAACGAGTTTTTTGAGTCCATCAGGCTTGGTGAGCGACAGCGCGAGAGGCAATTGCAAGAGTGGGCCGAACAGATAGAGGAGCAACGTCAGAAGATGGCGGAGCACGCCGCTCATATACAGCAGTCCAGAGAGCAGTATGAGAGGAATAAACAATCTTTGGCGGCCCTGGAAAAGCTGGACGAGCGCCTGAAGCGCGAGCAGTCCGAGATAGCGGAGCTGCAACGTTTGGCAGAGAAGCGCCAAAAGCATCAATTGGAGGAATGGCAGTCGGAGAATGAGAAGCGCTGGAAGACGAACTTGATGCTTTGGGAACAGTACTGGCGCACTCAGGAGAGGTGGAACGAAGAGCACGCCGAGCGGTTTGTGCCGCTAGAGGAATCCGCTAAGGTGAACAAAGCTCAGATCATGGCCTTGTGGCAGACCTGGGAGGAATATGCTCGCCGTCAGATCGGTGAGATGCAGGAGCGTATCGTGCACGCGGGGAAGAAGTTCGAGGATCTTCGCTGAAGGAGCAGTTGCAATTTGCGCGTAATCGGCACGGCAGGACACGTAGATCACGGTAAATCGAGACTGGTGGAGGCCCTGACGGGCATTGATCCGGACCGTCTCAAAGAAGAGAAGGAACGGGAGATGACCATTGACCTGGGCTTCGCCTGGCTCACTCTGCCCAGCGGTGAGTCTGTGGGCATCGTTGACGTGCCCGGCCACAGGGACTTCATCGAGAACATGCTCGCTGGCGTGGGCGGCATTGACGCTGCCCTCTTCGTGGTGGCCGCCGACGAGGGGGTGATGCCTCAGACGCGGGAGCACCTGGCTATCCTGGACTTGTTGGGGGTGACGAACGGCGTAGTCGCCCTGACCAAAATGGACCTGATCGAGGATGAGGAATGGCTGGAGCTCGTTCAACTTGACGTGGCCGAGTTGTTGGAGGATACCGTCCTGGCCGATGCTCCCATGGTTCCTGTCTCAGTCCGGACGGGGCAGGGATTGCGGGCTTTGCTGGAGGAGTTGGACAGACTGCTGGAAAATGTGCCGCCCCGGAAGAACCTGGGGCGTCCCAGACTGCCGGTGGACCGCGTATTCACCATCGCTGGCTTCGGCACCGTGGTGACGGGCACGCTGCTTGAGGGTGACTTGCAGGTTGGTCAGGAGGTAGAGATCGTACCCCAAGGGCTAAAGGCGAGAGTGCGTGGCCTGCAGACCCACAAAGAGAAGATCGAGCGGGCTGTTCCTGGCAGTCGGGTGGCCGTCAATTTGACAAGAGTGAGCAAAGATGAAGTACAGCGGGGCAACGTGGTGACGATCCCTGACTGGCTGAAACCCACCGCGCTGGTGGACGTGCGCCTGCGCTACCTGGTCAGCGCGCCGCGCCCCCTGCGACACAATGTGCCGCTGAAGGTCTTCAGTGGTTCCGCGGAGGTGATGGCCAGAGCGCGGCTTCTGAACGATGAGGCCATCCCACCGGGTGGGGAGGGTTGGGTGCAGTTGCGACTGACCGAGCCGGTAGCCCTGGTCAGGGGCGACCGCTTTATCGTCCGCCAGCCCTCGCCCGCTGTCACCGTGGGCGGGGGGCAGGTGATTGATCCCCACCCCGGTCGGCGGCACCGCCGTTTCCGCTCCGAGGTCGTTGCCAAGCTGGCGACCCTGGCCCGCGGCAGCCCCGCGGAGATTCTTCTCCAATCGCTGGAAAGCAGCCAGCCCTGCCAACTCCGCACGCTGATAGAGCGCAGTGGCCTTGACGGGGAGGAAGCGGGACACGCTTTGCAGGAGTTGTTGGAAGGCCAGAAGGTACTTATCCTCGACAGCAAAATCGAGCAAATACCCAATACCCAATATCTAATTGCTAACAGTCCATATCTCATCTCAGCGATAGGTTGGGAAGGGCTGTTAGACAGACTAACCACTGCCTTGCGAGACTACCATCAGCGACACTCTTTGCGCCAGGGCATGCCTCGCGAGGAACTCAAAAGCCAGTTGAAGCTATCTACTAGACTGCTAAACGAAGTGGCGAACAGGGCCATGAACGAGGGCAGGCTGCTGGACGAAGAAGCCACCCTGCGCCTGCCAGAACATCAAGTGCAGTTCAGCCCCGACCAGGAGCGCCAGGTGCACGGGTTATTGGCTGCCTTCAGGAGGAACCCCTACACCACCCCCTCGGTGGCCGACAGCGAGGCCATGGTGGGAACGGAGGTGCTGAACGCTCTGATTCAGCAAGGAAAGCTGGTTCAGGTCAGTGAAGATGTCCTGTTTCTGGAGGGAACCTACGAGGAGATGGTTGAGCGGATCATCGGGCACATTGAGGAGGAAGGCTCCATCACGGTGGCTCAAGTGCGCGACATGTTCGCGGCCAGTCGCAAATATGCCCTGTCATTGATGGAACACCTGGACGAGCGCAGAGTGACAAGACGGGTAGGGGATGAACGTGTCCTAAGATAGCTCAGCGTTGTGTTCTAGCCAAAAAGCCTCCTCATGTCAGGATGAAGGAGGCTTTTTGTATTATTTGATTGTGTCAACCTTAAAATTTTGAATTTCGATAATTCTCTGGAGATACTATATATAGTATCTGATATGCATAATTACCGCAATATATAGTGTCACTACCATAAGAAATGGCAAGCTACTCTCAGAAGAACCTTAAAATCCCAAAAAGGGACTAGTCAAAAGCGAAAAATTAGTGTATAATATAGGTGGGAAGAAGTGGGGCATCGTGGTAGATTGTGGTTGAGTGTAGCGATCCTAAGCCACTGCAGGTGAGGAGTCCTACTGTGTTTTCTGGCGAGTACGAACACACACTAGACGAAAAGGGAAGATTGATCATTCCCGCCAAGTTCCGCACCGAGCTGGACGAGGGCTTGTTCGTCACCAGGGGCCTGGATGGCTGCCTTTTTGTCTTTCCGCTCGATGTATGGAGAGACCTGTCCGACAAAATGGCCAGCCTTTCTCTTGTTCAAGCCAGCGCTCGCTTATTCAGTCGCATGATATACTCAGGTACTGAATGTAGCTTGGATAAACAAGGACGAATTCTCTTGCCGTCCTCCCTGCGGGCGCACGCCGATATCGAAAATGAGGTGGTGATTACGGGCGTCAGAAATCGTCTGGAAATCTGGGGCAAGAAGCGCTGGCAAGTGATGACCACCAAGATGGAGGAAGAAAGCAGCTTCATCGCCGAGAAACTAGCTGACCTGGTGGGATTCTAGGATAGCAAGGCATCTTTTGCTCATTTATTATACACCAGTTTTGCGGATAAGGCAATTATGCAGGTGGGATTCCTATCTGTTGCTCGTTAGACAAGAGGTGATAAGCTGAGCCACATTCCTGTTCTTTACCAAGAGGTCTTGGCCGGGCTTCGGATAAAGCCTGCCGGACGCTACATAGACGCTACGGCGGGAGGGGGAGGGCACGCCCAGGGTATCCTTGTGGCCTCAGCACCCGAGGGTAAACTCCTGGCTATGGATGCTGACCCCATGGCCGTGGCTTTGGCTGGCGAACAACTGGCGGAATTCGGGGGAAGGATCACGCTGGTGCAGGGTAACTTCGCTGATCTGGAGGAGATCGCCTTGGAACATGACTTTTGCCCTGCGGACGGCATTCTCCTCGATTTGGGGCTTTCGTCCATACAACTGGGGGCCGCGGGACGAGGCTTTTCCTTTCAGTTGGAAGGCCCATTGGATATGCGTTTCGATCCTTCCCAGACAACGAC
>CAZQDO010000314.1:0-7120 GCA_964592085.1 uncultured Anaerolineae bacterium
ACCAATCCAAATGCCCCAAAGCCGACCAGCATGATGAGGCCCAATCCCATCAAGCTGCTTGTAGTGACCGTGTCCATTGCACGTTCCCCTTCCCCTGAGCTCCTCTGAGTTCCCCAGAGTTTCCCCGCCTCATTGGAACTCTGGCAGCCATTCTTCCAGACAGGGTAGTTACGTCAATGCCTCCAAAATCGCCAAGGTCTCCCGCTTGCCACCGATGCCCCCTACGCCAGCCGGCCCGACGCACGACGGGCAGCCATCGGTGCACTCGCAGGCGGCCACCAATTCGTAGGCGCGAGCCATCAACTCGTCGTGCAGCTCAAACAGGCGCTCGCTGAAGCCAATGCCGTCCGGCACCTGGTCGTAGATCACCACCGCCGGCTGGCCATCGGCCAGCGGCGACTTGGGATCGGAGTGCACACCCACGTCGCGGGCGTCGCACATCAAGAACAGCGGCGCCAGGTGGCCCAGGGCAAAGGACAGGCCGGCCAGCCCGCTCCGCATGCGCACCGCCAACTCAACCCGATGGTGACAGCGAGGGCAGAGAGTTACCAGGTTAGATAGTTGGTTGGCCTGGCGGTACGAGGCGAAGGTGCGGAAGGGGGTTTTATGATGGACATGGTGGGAGATCCCTTGTTCCAACATACCGCAGGCCTGACAGCGATAGCCGTCGCGGGCACGCGCCTTGTCGCGCTGCACCAGCCAGTTCGGGCCGTAGTAGTTGGGATCGCTGGTCCACACCCCCTCCTCCCGCAAACGCGCCACCGTCTCCTCCCTCAGCGTCAGCCAGTAGCCGGTCGTCACCAGCTCGGTCGGCGGCAGGGAGACCTCGCCCAGGCCAAGCTGTTCCTGGGTGAACCATTTGACTTTGCGAAAGCCGATCACCTGGGTCGTCACGGCGATCTCCCCGTGGGCTTTGGTCGCGCCGCGTGCTTCGACCTCGTCTAGTCTATCTAAAAGCTGCACCGTCGTTTCCATGCGTGGCTGGGTGTAGTAATCCACTTCTGCTGCCCGCAGCCGCGCGATGTGCTGCTCCAGGTCTAATTCCTCCACCAGGTACACCCGCCCCTCGTGCAGATAGACTGCGCCCGGATGCACCATCCAAAACGCGCTGGCCTGGTCTACCTGGCCGATGGCGTCCCATTCGTCTCCATCCTCTGCCAGGAGCACCACTGTCTCTGGCGAAGCGCTGCGCAGCGAGACGTCCTGGGCCGGATATTGATCCGCCATCCAAAAGAACTTGTCCCCAGATTGATGCAGCACCCCACTCTCTCGTAAGAACTGGAGGAACTCTGCCACCCGCGCCCCTTCGACATGGCCAAAGCTCTCCCCCGCCCGAAACGGCAGCTCGAAGGCTGCGCAGCGCAGATGCCCCAGCAGGATGAGAAGATTGTCGGGGTTGATGAGGGCCTGCTCCGGCGAGCGCCCGAAGAAATAATCGGGATGACGGGCCAGGAATTGGTCCAGTGGACTGGCCGACGCGACCAGGGTTGCCAGCGACGCCTCTTCCTTGCGACCAGCGCGGCCGGCCTGTTGCCACGTGCCGGCGATGGTGCCTGGATAGCCAGTCAGCACCGCCGCGCCCATGCCGCCGATGTCTATCCCCAGCTCCAGGGCGTTGGTGGCGACCACGGCTCGTACAGTCCCCTCGCGCAGCCCGCGCTCAATCTCGCGGCGCTGGCGCGGCAGGTAGCCGCCGCGATAGCCGCGAATCTCATGCCCCCCCCCAGTCCCCCCCAACCCTGGGGGGGAAGTGGCGGAGCCCCGACGGGCGAAGGCCCCTTCCCGATGGGCGAAGGTCTCCGACCGAGCCCCTGTCCAACTGCGCCGCAGGTAGCTGAGGATCAGCTCGACCGTCCGCCGAGCCCGCGCGAAGACGATGGTCTGGACGCCGTGCTGCAACAGGTCTCCGGCCAGACGGACGCTCTCCAGCAGCACGCTGCGCCGCAGACCGAGATCGCGATTCACCACGGGCGGGTTGTAGATCAGGAAATGCCTGGCCCCCCGGGCCGCGCCATCGTCGTCCACCAGCGCCACCGGCTCCTCGATCAACCGCTCCGCCAGCTCAACCGGGTTGGCAATGGTCGCCGAGGTCAGAATGAACTGGGGCGACGCGCCGTAGAAGTGGGCGACTCGTTTCAGCCGGCGCAGGACGTTGGCCACGTGCGAGCCGAACACCCCGCGATAAGCGTGCATCTCGTCTATCACCACGAACTGCAAATGCCTGAAGAAATCGGCCCACAGGGTGTGATGGGGCAGCACCCCGGTGTGCAGCATATCCGGATTGCTGATCACCAGGCGTGACCCAGTGCGAATGGCAGGACGCGCCTCTGATGCCGTGTCGCCGTCATAAGTTGCGGCACGAAAGACTGCCCCCTGATCACTGATCCCTGATAACTGATCCCTGACCCCCGACAACTGATCCTGGGCCAGGGCTTTGGTGGGAAAGAGGTAGAGGGCCCGCGCCTGGGGATGGCGCAGCAGGCGGTCGAGGACGGGCAGGTTGTAGCAGAGGGTCTTGCCGCTGGCCGTGCCGGTGACGACCACCAGGTGTTGGCCGGCCTGCGTGTGCTGCCAGGCCGTCGCCTGGTGGGTGTACAGTGCGCCGATGCCACGAGCCCGCAGGGCATCCACCAGCGCGGGGTGGAGGTCATCGGGGAACGGCGCGAACTGCGCCAAGCGCGGGGAGAAAGTCCGCCACGCGGCGATGTTGGAGGCGATTTGGGGATCGGTTTGCCAGGTGGTCAAAAGTGTAGAGAGGGACATTGGTGGTCCTACTAGGTGTCTAGTACATCGCGGCGGAAATCCTTCGGTAGTTACAGGACAAGCGCCGGTTGAGTAACTTCGTAGCGCCAGCGGAGAAGTGTATCGAAACCAAGCGTTTTCTGCCCAAAACAGTGCTTTTCACAAGCCGCTTGGTTTCGATACGTCGCTCTGCTCCTACTCAACCGGCGCTCTCGCCCAATGCCTAACCGGGTAAGGATTTACGCCCACGTGTACTAGTCGGTCCGCTTCGCGGTAAGCCAACGAGCAACGAGCAGACCCAATGCCAGGCAGAAAAACGCCGTTACTCCGAACATCGGCCGGATGCCTATGGCGTCGGCCAGCTTGCCGCTCACCCCTGGGCCGGCGAACATGCCGATAGCGTATACGGCCTGGTGCAAGCTCATGGCTGTGGTGCGCTCGGCGTCTGCCACGTACTGAATGCTCATGCCCATCAGCACCGGATAGCTGACGCCCTGCGCCAGGCCAATGCAGAATTGCGAGACAAACAGCAACGGCAGCGAGGGGGCGAGGGCTTCCCCCCCGATCCCTGCGGACAAAAGCGCGAAGCTGAGATACACCAGTCGCCGGGCGCCGACGCGGTTGACGATGGCTGTCGCCAGAAGGCTTCCCACAATGACCACGCCGGTGTGCAGGCTCATCAGTGCACTTTGCATGACATCCGTTGCGCCCAGTTGCCTGGCCAAAATGGGCATGAAGCTAAAGGTAACGGCCCAGTTGGCGTACTGGCTGAGGGCGGCCAGCAGAGAGGGAAGCAGCACGTCTGGACGGGTGATCAGGCTGCCGATGCCTGCAAACGAAGGTCGTTGTGGCCGGCGACGTCCCTCCCGAGTGGGCAGGACGACGAGAAGGGCTAGCACCGCTATGCCAGCCGCCAGGAAGAAGGCCAGGGAGTACCCGCCCAGCTCATTGAGTGACCCAGTCACGCTCATAGCCAACACGCGCCCTACTGAGCCTACAGCGGTGAGCAAGGCGCTGGCCCGTACTGCCTCGTGGGGCGGGAACAGGCTGCTGAACACCACGACCAGTGGCGCCCGGTGCTGGCAGCCAGCCCGGTGATCGCCCGGCCGATGATCAGGCCATTCACACTGTCGGCCACGCCCATGGTCCACGCGCCCAGCCCGACCAGGACGAGGCCGAGGACGATGAATGGCTTGCGCCATCCCAGCCAATCGGCAACGATGCCCAGTGGCAGCCGTATGACCGCTTGCCACAGACCATACATGGAGAGGACGACCCCTACCATCGCCAGGTTATCGCTTTTGCTCTGGACGTAGGTGGGTAGGGTGGGCACATACAGGTAGAGGGCTATCCAGTATAGAAAGACGGCTATGGCATACAGCGTGATCATCAGCCGTCGGTTGCCGACGCCAGATTTATGGGAGGGGGCGCGCACTTCAGTGGAGTTGTTCATGCCATCGTCGAGAATGTCAAAGCCGCTCTTGCTTGCACAGAAAGCGGCTTCTTAAAAGCCTTGTCTCCTGGCCCTAGCAGGAAGTGAGGCATCAATGTCAAGATCTCACAGAGTGTTGGCCACCGCGTCGCTGCCGCTGGCGAAGACCCCATCGAACCAAACCAGCGGAGGTTTCTCTGGATGGAGGGAGGCAACTGAGCAGCCTAGTGCCCTCCCGTCGCAGACTGCCAGGCGCGTCGCCATAGCCTTTGAAGCAGACGCACGGAATTACGCTGGCCTGTCCCAGCCAAATGTTTGCTTCGCCTCGTCTTGCAGCAGATACCAGATGATCAGCGCGCCGATGGCCGTCCAGATGGGGAAAGCAGGCAGTGAAAAGACAGCCAGCACGATAGCCCCCCAGCGAGCCCACGGCCACAGCCGCCACAGCCCTATGCCCACCAACAGGAAGGCCAGGGCAAAGAGCAGGCAGAAGAAGAGCCCCGTGCCGATCCCGAACAGTGGCCAGAAAACGTCTGGGGCTTCCACGTTGATCAGGATAGGCAGCATAGCGATGAGGAGAGCGAGAACGCCAATGAAAAACAAAGCGCTCATCGCGAAATGATAGATAGCGGTCAGACTGACCATCTCAGGTCGTTTCATGCAACACCTCCCGTACTGTAATGTCAGAGCCTTGCACCGCCCGCCGCCTGTGTTCTGGAGTGAGAACAACGGACGGGTTCACGAGACACTCAGCAGCAGAGCAGCGGGTGGTCGCAAGGCGTACCTGAAGAGCGTCATCAGGTTGAACACCAGGCAACGTAACCCAGCCGGCAGGAAGAAGGAGGTCATGTCGTACTCTACCTGGCGTTGCAGGCGGCCATTGGCAAGGTGCTACCGAGACAGGTTGCTTTGTGTTTCAGTTTGAGGCCCATTATGTCGGGTAGTGAACCCGTCTAATGCCACCACCCTCACCACTTCATCCCCCCGAAAGCCAATCACCTTCACCTGTCACTATTGTACTACACCTTCCGTCTTTTTTCAAGCCAACTTCGTGCCATCTGGAGAGGGGGTGTGCAGGGCGTGTAAGAAACAAAGGCCACGAAAGCATTTCGCGTCTTTCGTGGCCTTTCGCGCGTGTCGCGATTTGTCACCGCCGCAATTAAGTCCCTCTTGGGGCATATCGAGTAAGCCAAGGAACCCTATCGAAGTCGCTATCGTTGGATGCCACGCGAGTCAATCCCAGCCTATGAGTAACCGCCAAGTGAATGGCATCACGGGGCAGAAGCCCGAACTCTTTCATGTACAGCCGCATCTGCTGAACATCCGGAGCGCTGACCTCGATGAGTGTAGTAAGGCTAATCACATTTTCCACTATCTGGCTGACATCTGAAGCCAGTGCCTTGACAACCTCTGGGTTTCGCTTCAGATAGGGCACCTGGTTTCTCATCACGCCATATTTCTCTTCAAGCTTGGCCTTCAGAGCCACATAGGATACCTCGTCAATGGTCAGCGTCGAGGTAAGGAGTTCGATTTCATCGCCAGAGGATCGCTCCAAAAATCTCAGCGTCGAGGGGCCATATTTCGCATCGGCCAGGGCAGCGAACAGGAAGATGTTCGTCTCAACGTATATCCTTCCCTCAATGAATTCATCCAGATACTTTGGCACCAAGCAATTCCCCCATCTCCTCATAGGCTTCCAGTTTAAGCTGCGAAGCATCTTTGCTTGACCGCAGGGAACCCCACAAGGCCCTTGCCGGATTGGCGGTGATCTCAAGCCCTTGTGGCCTGATGCGGACGATGACTTCATCACCTAACCGTAGCCCAGAGCGAAGGAGGAGCTTTTCAAGAGAATCCAGGTTTAGAATCTCCTTGTTTACCGTTTGCATCTCCTATGCCCCCTTCTAGCTTTTGTATTTCTGCTCATGTTATCTGCCGCTATTGTACCACACTCTCCACCTTTTTTCAAGCCAACTTCTTGCCATCTGGAGAGGGGTTGTGCCGGGCGGTTTGGAGCACGAACGGCGCGAAAGAGCGCGAAACACACGAAAGCATTTCGCGCCGTTCGTTTGTTTCGTGGTTCAAATTGGAGTGGGTTGTCTTTTGACAGCGGGACATGGCCGTGGCGAGCAGCGTGCGCTTCGCTGGAAAGCCGCCCGCAAGGTTCAAGAGCTCAAACTGACCAGCCTGGTGCGTGGCGGTGGCTAGCAGGAACTGGAAGGTCTCTTAGAATGCAGGAGGTTGGGCGTCGAGGAGAGAGGCAAGGGGTTGGGCATTGGAGGGAAGGTCACTGGTCGGGTGCATGAGTCTGCCAATTGTCTCCATGTGCGTCTCATTGAAGACGATGAGCGCAGTTCCAGCAAAACCTGTCAGATTCAGCGATGGGCGCCCCACACTGCGGGCAGACATCTCCGGATGCGCTGATATCGGTAGCGGGTCTCTTCGTGCTCGCAGCTTGTTTCTTCGACCGCTCTTTGAGCTTGGCTTCTTCGATGAAAGCCTGAAGCTGAGCTTTCGCGGAGTCCATTTGAATGAGTAAGTCATCAATTGTCAGCTTTATGGACTCGTAAGGTTGCAGAGTGCGGTCACGCTGCATCCTAAGACGACGCTTCTCATCTGCTCGCATTTGCCCCGCCAGTTTGCGCTTCCCAAGCAGTCCTACGATAGCTGATGAGGTTAATGCGGCAGTTGACATCTTCTGACGGTATTCTGCCCTTATGGTCTTCATGTCTAAGTTGGTTTTTCGCTTAATCTGCCGCAGCTCCGCCTGGATACCCCGTATGCGCTTTAGAGTATCCTTGGCCTCGACGATAGACGATACTGTTATCTCCATGCGCTCAAGGCCCAGTTCCTTGATCTGCCGCAAGTACTCATCAGGGGATGCCATAATTATCTCCTTGTATACTATAGTCGGAGTGGCGCGACATGCAGTATACGTCTCCTTTCTGT
>CAZQDO010000315.1:0-7108 GCA_964592085.1 uncultured Anaerolineae bacterium
TCCCCTCTTGCAAAAAGCTGGCTTAATGATACCAGAAGTGGGGGAAAAAGGGAAGCCTGGGCAAAGCCGCCTACAACCTGAAAACTATGCATCAGCCTACAAACTTGCCGTTTTTGTCAAAATAAGCATTTTGTGCTATAATATCCATAGAAATAGCATAATAAATGGCGAAACGTGTTGTAAGTAGATTGAAAGGTGCGATCCATGTTGAAGAGAATCATTTCAGAAGAAAGAGGCCGGATTCTGGCCTGGACCCTCGTTATCCTGGGCGTTGGCTCCCTGCTCATCCCTCCTTTGCTGGTTCGGGTCACCACCAGCCTTCTCTCTTGCCGCACCGTCGAAGATGGCCTGAAGGAACAATACGCCGCTGATTCCGGTGTGGAATATGCTCTGTTGCAATTGCAAAGAGGGATAGCTACGGGACAAAACAGCTACGTGCTAAATGGAAAAACTGTGCACGTCACCTGGGGAGAGTACATTACTGGAACCCACAAGATCACTTCCAAAGCTACCAGCCACATTGATGGAAGCAGCACCACCATTGAATCCTACGTCTCCCTGGAAATTGTTGATTCTTCCCCGCCCCCTGAACCCCCCTCTCTCGGTTCGACGGAAACGGCGATTGAACCCACTGGCGAGGTCTCAGGCACCGTTGCATCCTCTGACACCACGGTCAAAGTGCACATCCACACCTACCAAATCTATCCATAGCCCCCTTACACTTGCAGCGTTCCAACCAACCACCCCGGCCTCGGCAATCATAATACCCTGAAATGAATAATGAGGAAAGCCACCTATGTCAATCGCGCGGTGGCTTTTTTGTTGCCAAAGGCATGGAAACGTGATATACTATTTACAGAGGGGGTGCCATGCAGGGAAAGAACCGAGCCACCATGGAATTTCACATCTCCCGCCAGGCGCGGGATCGCTATCAATTTGACGAGAGGCTGTTCTCCCTCAGTGGGAACGTCATCCTGACCAATTTTCACGCCGTGCGGATGCTGGCGCAGCAAATGAACGAAAAGCACGACCTGGTCCGCTTCCCGGAGCAGGCAGTGAAAGCCGGCCACATCAACGCTATGGGGCTGATTGACGAGATCCTGCACTACGTGGTCGGCCTGTACCGCGAGCAGAGAAATCCTCAGACCATGGAACAAGCCCTGGACTGGGTGGTGGAGCAGTTGGGCCAGGAGGAAGTGGACGACACTCTGCGCCGATTCGTGGACGAATTCCCCCCCGGGGACGTCTATCGGCGAGAGGTTGAGCCCGAAGACTACCTGGCAGGGGAGACGGACAGCGTGCCCCACCGCCAGACCGCCCTGGAAGAAATGATCATGCTCTGGCTGGCCAACGCGAACCTGGCCTTTTCGCCGTTCATGGAGCTGTTCGACGACGCTGCGCTGGAAAAAGAAACCGCCTACCGACAAATCATCGCCGCTCTCGGCGACTTCTTCGAGAGCCAACCCACCTTTGGCCCCGCCGACCAATATCTGGTGGACATGCTGCGCGATCCGGCCATCGTTGTACCCCACTCCCTTTCGGGACAGTTGGAATACATCCAAGAGAGGTGGGGGGCGCTGCTGGGCCGGTTCCTCTACCGCCTGCTGGGTAGCCTGGACCTGATCCGCGAAGAGGAAAAGATGCGCTTCCTGGGCCCCGGCCCGGTCCGGCCCTATGACTTTGCCGGATCGGAGTTGGAAGCCGAGCGCTACAGCCGCGACCGCGACTGGATGCCGCGAGTGGTGCTGCTGGCTAAAAGTACCCACGTGTGGCTGGATCAGCTCTCCAGGAAGTATGGGCAATCCATCACCCGCCTGGATCAGGTGCCCGACGAGGAGCTAGACACCCTGGCCCGCTGGGGATTCTCTGGCCTGTGGCTGATCGGCCTGTGGGAGCGCAGCCAGGCCTCGCGACGCATCAAGCAACTGTGCGGCAATCCCGAAGCGGTGGCTTCGGCCTACTCGCTGTACGATTACCAAATCGCCGCCGACCTGGGCGGGGAAGCGGCCTTTCAGAACTTGAAAGAGCGGGCCTGGCAGCGGGGTATCCGCATGGGCGGCGACATGGTGCCCAATCACGTGGGCATTGACGGCAAGTGGGTCATCGAGCACCCGGACTGGTTCGTCTCGCTGGACTACAGCCCCTTTCCCTCATACACCTTCAATGGCCCGGACCTCTCCTGGGATGAGCGCGTAGGCGTTTTCGTAGAGGATCACTATTACACCCGCACCGATGCCGCAGTGGTCTTCAAGCGGCTAGACCGCTGGACGGGGAGCGAGAAGTACGTCTACCACGGCAATGACGGCACCTCCATGCCCTGGAACGACACGGCCCAGTTGAATTACCTGAACCCTGAGGTGCGGGAGGCCGTCATCCAAACCATCCTGCACGTGGCGCGCAAATTCCCCGTCATCCGCTTCGACGCCGCCATGACCCTGACCAAAAAGCATTACCAGCGTTTGTGGTTCCCGGAGCCGGGCACCGGCGGCGACATCCCCACGCGAGCAGAGCACGGGCTGACCAGGGCCCAGTTCGACGCCGCCATGCCCCAGGAGTTCTGGCGCGAGGTGGTGGATCGCGTGGCCCAGGAAGCGCCCGACACCCTCCTGCTGGCCGAGGCCTTCTGGCTGATGGAGGGCTATTTCGTCCGTACGCTGGGCATGCACCGCGTCTACAACAGCGCCTTCATGCACATGCTCAAGAGCGAGGAGAACGCCAACTATCGCACCACCATCAAGAACGTGCTGGAATTCGACCCGGAGATTCTCAAGCGCTTCGTCAATTTCATGAACAACCCCGACGAAGAAACCGCCGTGTCCCAGTTTGGCAAGGACGACAAATACTTTGGCGTCTGCATGATGATGTCCACCATGCCCGGCTTGCCCATGTTCGGGCACGGCCAGATCGAAGGTTTCACCGAGAAGTATGGCATGGAATACCGCCGCGCCTACTGGGACGAGCAGCCAGATGAGCATCTGATTTGGCGTCACGAGCGGGAGATCTTTCCGTTGCTGCATCGCCGCCACCTGTTTGCCGGCGTGGAGCATTTCCTGCTGTACGATTTCTTTGCCCCCGAAGGGCACGTGAATGAAGACGTGTTCGCCTATTCCAACCGCGCCGGCCATGAACGGGCCCTGGTGGTGTATCATAACAAATATGCAGATGCCCAGGGCTGGATATGCACCTCGGCGGCCTACGCGGTGAAGACGGGCGAAGACGGAGATCGTGTCCTGGTGCAGAAGAGCCTGGGCGAGGGCCTGGGGCTGCACCATCAGGACAACTACTTTTGCATCTTCCGCGATCACGTCAGTGGACTGGAGTACATTCGTTCCAGCAAAGAGCTGTGGGAAAAGGGGCTTTACGTCGAGCTGGGCGCTTACAAATACCACGCCTTCCTCGATTTCCGCGAGGTGCAGGACAACGAGTGGCACCACTACGCCCACCTGGCGGCTTATCTCAGCGGACGCGGGGTGCCGAGCATTGAGGAGGCGCTGAGGGAAACCTTCCTGCAGCCCATCCATCGTGCGTTCAAGGAACTGGCCAACGCCTCCATGTTCCAGCGGCTACTGGACGCCCGGCTCACCGAGCCCGGCGGGCGAGTGGACCAAGCCCTTCTCGAAGAGGTGGAGCAAAAAACACTCCACCTCCTACGAGAGACCAAGCACTTCACCGGCGCGACAGGGGACGAAGTGCCCCTGGCCCAGGAGATGCGCCAGCAACTCGAGATCATCCTCCACCAGTCTACCAATTTACGAGTTTACGAGTTTACGAATTTACCAATCTACCAACTTTGGGGTAGCCTGCTGAGCTGGTGGTCCGTCCACTCCCTGGGCAAAATCGTCGGCGAAGCCGGGTTTGAGGGGCAGAGCCGCAGTTGGATAGACGAGTGGCTGCTGGGCAAAGTCATCGCCGGCGCGCTGCAAGACCTGGGGCTGGACGAGGCCGCAGCCTGGCAGTCGGTGGCGGTGGTCAAGCTGCTCACCAGCCATCAGCGCTGGTTTGCGGCGCAGGCCGCCGATGGCCAGTCGCGAGCCTATCAAATCTTGGAGTCCCTGCTCAAAGACGACGAAGTGCAGCAATTCCTGCAGGTGAATCGCTACCAGGGCGTATTGTGGTTCAACAAAGAAGCCTTTGAACAGTTGCTCTGGTGGCTGTGGCTGGTGGCGGTGGTGCAAATCAACGCGGACCCGAAGAGGGCGGAAGAGATTTCGGCCTGTTACAGCATCGTGGAGCAATTGCGCCGGGCCGGGGAGGAATCCGGCTATCAAGTCGAGAAATTGCTGGGGGTAGCTTGACGATGAAACCTCACGCAGACATTGAGCGCGTCCTGATCGAAGCGGAGGAGATTCAGCGTCGTGTAGACGAACTGGCGGCCCAGATCAATGCTGACTACGCTGACGTGGATGAGCTGCTCCTGGTGGGCATCCTGAAAGGCGCCTTCATCTTCCTGGCCGACCTGACCCGCCGGCTGCACGTGCCGCACGTGGTAGACTTCATGGCCCTGAGCACCTACGGCATGGGGGCTGAAACCAGCGGAGCGGTGCGCATCATCCTGGACCTGCGCCAGCCCATCGTCGGCAAACACGTGCTCATCGTCGAGGACATCGTGGATACGGGGTTGACGTTGGACTACCTGTGCCGCACTCTGAAGTCGCGGCGGCCCGCCTCGCTGCGCAGTTGCGTGCTGCTGAGCAAACCTGAGCGGCGCAAGGTCGAGGTAGACACCCACTACGTGGGATTTGCCATTCCGGATGTGTGGGTGGTGGGCTATGGCCTGGACTACGCAGACCGCCACCGCACGTTGCCCTACGTAGGCGCGCTCAAGGCCGAGGTATACCGGTGAGTCTATCATCAGCATGTCACTACGGAAGAAGCAAATGAAAAAATGGCTGACCACCCTCGCAAGCCTCGTCACGATCATCGCCCTGCTATCGGGCAGCTTCGCCTTGGCTAACGATGACCCAGGCGACGGCTACACAGACGACACGGTGATCGTCCGAGTGTACTACCCCAATCGTGACCTCGGTAACAGGGTGCTCATCTCTTTTGAGCCCTGGATACTCGAAACCAATTACGAGGAGGGTTATCACCTCATGAAGGTGAGCCAGCGGGAGATAGACCTCCTCACCGATGCGGGCCTTCGAGTCGTCATCGCCGAGCAGCAACAGCTCCCGATGGTGCAATCCATTCCCAGCTATCCCTGCTACGAGACCGTGGAAGAAACCTTCGCCTTTGCGGAGACGCTGGCGACCACCTACCCCCATCTCGCCACCTGGACCGACTTTGGCAACTCCTGGGAGAAGTCAGCCGGGTTGGGCGGCTACGACATGATGGTCTTACGCTTGACCAACTCGGCCATCCCTGGCCCCAAACCCAGGCTGTTCGCCACCAGCGCCATCCACGCCCGCGAATACGCCACCGCGCCTCTGCTGGTCCGTTTCGCCCAATACCTGGTGGAGAACTATGGCACCGACGCCGACGCCACCTGGATTCTGGACTATCACGAAGTCCACCTCATGCTCCACGCTAACCCCGATGGTCGCAAGAAGGCCGAGGCTGGCGCCTGGTGGCGTAAGAACACCAACCAGAATTACTGTGGTGCCACCAGCAGCTATCGAGGCGCCGATCTCAATCGGAACTTCGCCTATCGTTGGGGCTGCTGCGACGGCTCCAGCGGCAACCAATGCTATAGCACCTATCGGGGCCCCAGTCCCGCCTCCGAGCCTGAGACCCAGGCCGTCCAGAACTACCTGCGGTCCCTCTTTCCTGACCAGCGCGGCCCCAACGACGACGACCCCGCTCCCGATGATGCCACGGGCGTCTACCTCGACATCCACAGCCATGGCGATCTCGTCCTCTGGCCCTGGGGTTTCACCAGCAGCGCACCGCCCAACGGGACCCAGCTTCAAACGCTGGGGCGTAAGTTCGCCTATTGGAACCACTACGAGCCTCTGCAAGCTGTCGGCCTGTACGCCACCGACGGCACCACCGACGACTTTGCCTACGGCGACCTGGGTATAGCGGCCTACACATTCGAGCTGGGCGACGATTTCTTCCAAGATTGCGACACCTTTGAGGACACCATCGTGCCCGACAACCTGCCGGCGCTGATCTATGCCGCCAAGGTCGTGCGCACCCCCTACCTGACGCCCGCCGGCCCCGACATTTACGACCTCTCCCTCAGCGAAGATCCGGTTCCCGCTGGCACGCCCGTGACCCTCAGCGGCACGGTGGACGATACCCGTTACAACAACAGCCACGGCACTGAGCCGACGCAAAACGTCGCTGCCGCCGAATATTATGTGGACACACCGCCGTGGGTCAGCGGCTCTACCGCCGTTGCCCTGTCCGCGTCCGACGGCAGCTTCGACTCCAAGACCGAGAGCGTTGAAGCGACGGTGGATACCAGCGGCCTGAGCGACGGAAAGCACATCCTCTTCGTGCGCGGACAGGATGAGAATGGAAATTGGGGCGCCTTCAGCGCGATCTTTCTCAGCGTAACCCATTACTCGATCGCTGGCTACGTGACCGGGCCTGAAGGGGGGACAAATCCCCTGGTTGGAATACGAGTAGACATCAGGGGGTATGGCTCATCGTTCACTGATGGAAATGGGCACTACAGTTTTGAGGAGCTAGACGCGGGCGGCTACCAGGTGATCCCCTACGACGATGGATACGATTTCACGCCCGTCTGCGACTGGGTCGTCGTTCCACCCGCTCGCGATGACGTGAGCTTCGTCGGGGTTCCCGCAGGCCCGCAGCCTGGCGTGACCCTCTACGAGCAGGATCAATACCTGGGAATCCACGAGACCTTCACCGCGCAGCAGCCTGACCTGATGGACAACTGCATTGGGGACGACGAGGTCGCCTCTTTGAAAATAGAGGGGCCCTATAGCGCCATCCTGTATCAGGAGCCCAACTACCAGGGAACGTCCGAGGCTTTCACGGGCGATGATCCGCAGCTCAGCGATAACGTCATTGGCAGCAAGACGGCCTCGTCTATCTGCGTCCTCTTTGGCGACTTCGACGCCAATGGCCAGGTGGACGTAGCAGATGTCATGGAGGTGGCCAGCCGGTGGTCTATGACGGATCAGGATGCCGGCTGGGA
>CAZQDO010000316.1:0-5483 GCA_964592085.1 uncultured Anaerolineae bacterium
CTTCTTGGTCAGATCGCCCTGGGCCACGGCGGTTGTGACTTCGTCAATGGCTCGCACCTGGTCGGTGAGGCGACCGGCCATGAGGTTTACGTTGTCCGTCAGATCTTGCCAGGTGCCAGAAACGCCTTCCACCTGGGCCTGGCCACCTAGCTTACCCTCAGTGCCCACCTCACGAGCCACCCGCGTCACCTCGTCGGCGAAGCTGCTCAGTTGATCCACCATGGTGTTGATGGTGTTCCTGAGCTCCAAGATCTCGCCCCGCGCCTCCACAGTGATCTTGCGGGTCAAATCGCCCTGGGCGACGGCGGTGGTGACTTCGGCGATGTTGCGCACCTGGTCGGTCAGGTTGCTGGCCATCAGGTTCACGTTGTCCGTCAGATCGCGCCAGGTGCCCATGACGCCTTCGACGTCGGCCTGGCCGCCCAACTGACCTTCCACGCCTACCTCGCGGGCCACCCGTGTTACCTCGGCAGCGAAGCTACTCAGTTGGTCCACCATGACGTTGATGGTGTTCTTCAGCTCCATGATCTCGCCCCTGGCGTCAATGGTGATCTTCTTGGACAGATCGCCCTGGGCCACAGCGGTTGTCACTTCGGCGATGTTGCGAACCTGATCGGTCAGGTTGCTGGCCATCAGGTTCACGTTGTCCGTCAGGTCGCGCCAGGTACCCAGCACCCCTCGCACCTGTGCCTGGCCGCCCAGCTTGCCCTCGGTGCCCACCTCGCGGGCCACCCGCGTCACCTCGTCGGCGAAGCTGCTGAGCTGATCCACCATGGTGTTGGTGGTGTTCTTCAGCTCCAGGATCTCGCCCCTGGCGTCAATGGTGATCTTCTTGGTCAGGTCGCCCTGGGCGACGGCGGTGGTGACTTCGGCGATGTTGCGCACCTGGGCAGTAAGATTGTTGGCCATCAGGTTCACATTGTCGGTCAGATCGCGCCACGTGCCGGAGACTCCTTCCACGTCGGCCTGACCGCCCAGCTTGCCCTCGGTACCCACCTCGCGGGCCACCCGCGTCACCTCGTCGGCGAAGCTACTCAGTTGGTCCACCATGGTGTTGATGGTGTTGGCCAGACTCAGGAATTGACCCCGCAGCGGTCTTCCCTCGACTTCCAGAGGAATGGTTTGGGTGAGGTCTCCCTCGGCGACAGCCTCAATGACGTGGCTGATTTCAGTCGTCGGCTGAACCATGTCGTTAATGAGGGTGTTGACCGAATCCATGCACTCCCCCCACCCGCCGATAGCTCCCATCAGTCTAGCTCGCTGGGCAATCTGTCCCTCTTTGCCGACCACCGTGCCGATCCGCCACAGTTCACCGGTTAACCCATCGGCCAGTTCCACCGTGTCGTTGAACGCCTCGCTAATCTCTCCGGCCAGGCCAATTTGATCCGGTGGCATACGCACGGAGAAGTCGCCTTTCCTGAACGCCCGCAGAGAGGCCAGCAGTCGTCTGGCATCCATGATGTCCACTTCAACTGGCCCCATGAGCCCTGGTTCTGCCGCTTCCAGTTCGGCCACTCGCTGGCGCATTTCGGTCAGTTCTTCGATGAGTTGAGCCTTGGTCTTTCTCTGATCCGTCATCTCTCGCCTCCTTAATAAAGAATATTGACCGTATCCTTGCCTTCATAAAAGGCTAAATGCAACTTGAGTCTCCCAAAAGATCCTTGCTCGCGCCTTCTTCCTCACATGACATCTCTCACTCTAACTTAAACCCATCCTCAGTAAAAAGCTTCAAGCAAGCTTCTACTACCTCAGGGTCGTAGAGGACAAGTCTATTCTGTGAGATTTCCTCTAAGGCATCATTTATACCATGAGCCGGTCGGTAGGGTCGGTGAGAGGCCATAGCCTCAACGACGTCGGCCACAGCCAGGATTCTGGCCTCTAGCATGATCTCTTCACCCGATAGACCCACAGGATACCCGCAACCATCCAGCCTCTCGTGATGCTGCAACACCATCTCGGCCACCGGCCATGGAAACTCCACGGTCTTCAGTATGTCATAACCGACTTGAGGGTGAGCCTTGATCATGCCCCATTGGATGACGCTTAGCTGACCGGGCT
Source organism: uncultured Anaerolineae bacterium (assembly GCA_964592085.1). Classification (GTDB taxonomy): domain Bacteria; phylum Chloroflexota; class Anaerolineae; order VGOG01; family VGOG01; genus CAZQDO01. The sequence continues at coordinate 2,059 of CAZQDO010000316.1, forward strand.
TGCTGAGGATTTCAGCGGGCACACTGATCTTGCCAATGTCGTGAACCAGCCCGGCCATGCGGATTCCATCAATCTGCTCCTCCGAAAGGCCCGTTTTCCTGGCCAGAGCACAGGCAAGCCCAGCTACCCGACGTTGATGACCAGCCGTGTAGGGATCCCTCATCTCAATGGCTGATACCAGAGTGGTTACTGTTCCCTCCAGGAACTGACCCTCCCCCGGTTTTGTGGACAGGGGGTTAAGCTACACTTTGCTGTTGGTGGTAAAGCTGCTCGTAGGCTTCTGGGCTAAGATAGTCCAGGGACGAGTGAAGCCGCCGCCGATTGTAGAACGACTCGATGTAGTAGAAGATGTCAGCTCTCGCCTCGTCACGGGTGCGATATGCGTGATGATGCACCCACTCGCTCTTCATCGGTTATGGTTTTGCCAGCCTGAAACCGCTGAAAGACCCAGGATGCCTTCTCCTTACCTTGGGCGGTGTCTGCATAGAGATCAAAGACTGGCCGTCCCACTAACTCCTCTACCGCACACCTGAGTAATTCGCCTGCCCGCCTGTTACACTTGCAGATGACGCCATCTACTCCCACTGAGAAATAGGCGCTAGGAGCATTCTCGTACAGGTCACGGAAGCGTTCCTCGCTATTGCGTAACTCCTCCTCTGCCCGCTTGCGCTCAATGGCATAGCGTATAGTCCGCGACAGCAAATCGCTATCCACCTGCCCCTTGACCAGGTAGTCCTGCGCGCCCTCCCGTACGGCCTTGACTGCCAACGATTCATCGGCAAGGCCAGTCAGCACGATAATCGGCGCTTCCAGCACTTGAACATACACCCTGGCGAAGGTATCAAAACCCACGCTGTCGGGCAAGCCGAGATCCAACAGCACCACGTCAACCCCGCCAGCGGCCAGGCACTCCAGTCCTGTCGAGAGCCGGTCGGCGCGCTCAAATTCGAACTGATTGCCTTTTGCCTCGGCCAGGATCTCCCGGATCAATCGGGCATCCCCTGGGTTGTCTTCAATCAGCAACACCCTGATGGTCTTACTGTCCATTTTCCCCTACCGGTTGTCAGTGATTAGCCACCGGCTACTGACTACTGATCACTAGTACATCGCGGCGGAAATCCTTCGGTAGTTACAGGACAAGCGCCGGTTGAGTAACTTCGTAGCGCCAGCGGAGAAGTGTATCGAAACCAAGCGTTTTCTGCCCAAAACAGTGCTTTTCACAAGCCGCTTGGTTTCGATACGTCGCTCTGCTCCTACTCAACCGGCGCTCTCGCCCAACGACTAACTGGGGAAGGATTTACGCCCACGTGTACTAGCCATCCGACGGCAACCTAACGATGGTAAACCAGAAGTCCTCAATGGACTTCACCACTTTGATGAACTGGTCCAGGTCAACCGGCTTGGTGATGTAGCAGTTGGCATGCAGGTCGTAGGTCCTCAGAATATCTTCCTCGGCCTTTGAAACCGTCAGCACCACCACCGGGATGCGCCTCAGATGTTCATCAGCCTTCACCTCTGCCAGCACCTCCCGCCCGTCCTTCCTCGGCAGATTCAGGTCCAACAGGATGACGTCTGGCCGAGGTGCATTGGCGTACTTGCCTGCTCGCTGCAGAAAGGCCAGGGCCTCCACGCCATCCCCCACCACGTGCAGGTTGTTCACGACTTTGCCCTCCTTGAGAGCCTCCTTCGTCAGGCGCACATCGCCGGGGTTGTCCTCCACCAGCAGAATCTCGATGGGCCTGACAATAGTTTGATTACTCATTGTCATTTACCTCCTTACTGGAATTGTAAAGTAGAACGTCGAACCCTCCACAGGCTCCGATTCCACCCAGATACGGCCGCCATGACGCGCCACAATTCTCTTACAGATGGCCAAGCCGGCGCCAGTGCCGGCGTACTCCTCTCTGCTATGCAAGCGTTGAAAGATCATGAAAATGCGCTCGTGATACTGTGGATCTATGCCGATGCCGTTGTCGCGCACCGAGAAGACCCAGTCATCACCCTTGTGCTCTACACCAACGTGAACCTGCAGCGGCTGATTGCTGCGAAACTTGATCGCATTGTCTATCAGATTCTGGAACAACTGCACCAGTTGCGTCTGGTCGGCCATCACTGTCGGCAGGGGATCACAGGTAATCACAGCGCCACTCTCCTCAATAGACAACTTCAGATTGGCAAGCGCCTGGTCAAGTACGGCCCCGCATACAGTCGGCTCGAAAGGTCTGCCTCGTGTACCCACCCGGGAATAGGCCAGCAGATCGTTGATTAGACGCTGCATGCGTTTGGCGCCCTCCACGGCGTAGCCAATGAAGTCATCGGCGTCGGCATCGAGTTTACCCTGGTAGCGCCTTGCCAACAACTGCGTGTAACTCGATACCATGCGCAGTGGCTCCTGCAGGTCGTGGGAGGCGACGTAGGCGAATCGTTCCAGTTCAGCGTTGGAACGCTCCAGCTCCGCTACCGTTTCCTTCAGCGCTTTCTCTGCCCGCTTGCGCTCGGTGATCTCACGCTGGAGTTCCTCATTGACCTTCGCTAGCTCGGCTGTCCGCTCATCCACGCGCTGCTCGAATTCCAGTGTCAAGGCGATGAAGCCGCTGTTCGTTTCGGCCAGATCCTCTTGCAGCACCTGAATCGTCTCCTGAGCTTTGGCCAGTTGCTGTCGCAGATCGTCATCACTCATAATAAGATGGCTCCTTCACCACAACCACTGTTGCGTCGTCATTGTCCTTTGCCAGTGCGCGCAACAACCCCTGGGCCAGGGCAGTTGCCGACTTACCTGCCAGGTGGGGAAAGTCCTCCCATCGCCAATGCGTCGCCAACCCATCTGAATGGAGAATCAGCACATTCCTCGGCTCCCATCGGTGTTCTGTGACGATAGGGTTTGGCGCATTGGCGCCAATGATGCCCCGACGGATCATGAAACCGACGGGCTCAGAGTTGCCAAACAAGCGCGCCTCAATGTTCCCGACAGTAGCGAAAGTCAACTTGCTCTGCCCCCAATCGAACCGCGCCAGCGCCATGACCACACCGCGTGTGGCCTGGCAAGCCCGGCCGGTGCCACGGAAGATGTTTGCCAGGGGCTGGTCGAAATGGCGCGCCACGTACTCCCGTGCATGCTGGGCCGCACGATGTGCATACTGCCCGTGACCCAGTCCGTCTATCACTGCCACCAACGCGCTCTCGTCCCACTGCTTGATCACGAAAGCATCGCCATTGAGCGCCATTCCTGGATACGGTCGGGTGGCCACACCAAAGTCAAGAGGGCACTGCTTCGTCCTAAGCGCCTCCACGCGCAGCCACCGCCTGCACACGATGCGCGTACCATGATCCGGGCCTCCCTGGGACGCGATATCAAACTCGTCCATCAAGCGGTTGACCGTGCCCAGGCCATAGCCCAGACTGCCAGCCGTGGAAAAGCCATCGGC
>CAZQDO010000316.1:5493-7059 GCA_964592085.1 uncultured Anaerolineae bacterium
CTCCACGTCGGCAATGCCGTTACCACTGTCCACAGACTCGATCTGCAACCCAACCCGCGCACCATCAGTGAGCGACGTCAGCGTCAACGTCCCCCTGCCCGCGTGCTTGATCAGATTGGAAGCGAGTTCGCTCACGACGAGGGCCATCTCCTCGCCCTCCTGGTCACGGAAGCCGATGGTCCTGGCTATCTCCCTCGCCGCCCGCCGGGCCACGTTCACGTCGCTAGAATGAGATACGTGGACGATTTGCGATGGTTCGGCTGGGCTCACCACAGGTTTTCGATTCTCGATTGCCGATTGTTCACTCAACTGAAAAACCCGAACCGCCTACCTTCGCCATTTCCTCACCGTCACCGCAGTGCCTTTGCCGACTTCGGACTGGAGCTCCAGGTCGTCCATCAGGCGCTTGGCGCCGGGCAATCCCAGGCCAAGCCCGCCGCTGGTGGAGTAGCCCGCCTCCATAGCTTGTTCGATACTCGAGATGCCGGGACCCTGGTCTTCGAAGATCAACTCCAGGCCGACACTGCCCCTCGTGTCCAGCACACGCCAGCGCACAACGCCTGAACCCGCGTAGAGATAAATGTTGCGCGTCAACTCCGACGCTGCGGTCACGATACGGGTGACGTCGGTCACTCCGAAGCCCAAAGCCCGCGCCGCCTCGCGGATAACCTTCCGCACAGTGATGATGTCGCCCTCGGATTCGATGCACACTTGTTCCATCCGCTGATTGGTCATGCCCATACCCCCGTAGAACGTTCATCACTCAGAATATCCAGCGCGCGGTCAACGTCGAGGGCCGTGAGAACGGATCCCAACGTCAATCCCAATTGCGTAGCAGTGATAGCCACGCTGGGCCTCATACCAGCGATGACGGTCTTCCCACCCATCAGCCCCACCATTTGAGCAGTCTCAGCGATGGTCCGGGCAAAGTAGGAATCGAGCGTCTCCACAGCCGCGATGTCCAACACCAGTCCCTTGGGGTCGTACCGCTCCATCGCCCGGAGCACTTGCTCCTGGAGGGCAGACACGGTGGCGTCGTCGGGATCGGCCGGCACCGTGACCATGAGCACGTCGCGCACCTTGACGACTGAGATATATTCAACTGCCATTAGATGCACCTCCTATTGGTCCTTGCTGACCATCTGTAGGGCCAACATATCCAGCGCCACGCGCAGCCCCGCCACCAACGACGAGCGGGTGACGATGCCTGACAGATCAACTCCCAGGTGTACCAATGTCTGGGCAATGGCCGGTCGCACCCCCGTCAATACCACCTGCGCCCCCAACAACCGCACCGCGCTGATGGTCTCAATGAGATGATACGCTGTCTGAGTGTCAACGGTGGGCACACCGGTGATGTCCACCAGCGCGATGTCCGACTGGGTCTCTACAATGCACTCCAGCAACACCTCCATGAACCGCTGCGTGCGCTGACTATCCAGCATCCCGATGAGTGGCGCCACCACTACCCCTTCCCACACCTGCATCACCGGCGTCGAAATCTCAAGAATCTCCTGGGTCTGCCGCGCCAACATCTCCTCCGCCCGCTTGCGCTCGGTGATATCG
>CAZQDO010000317.1:0-3228 GCA_964592085.1 uncultured Anaerolineae bacterium
ATCTCGCCGGTGGCAGTGGTGCAGCAGGGGGATACAACCTATACGTTGATGATCGAGTTGGAGCCCACCGATCTCAACCTGCGGCCGGGAATGAATGCCCAGGTGGAGATCCTGTCAGAGTGAGGGCGACTGGTCTCAGGCCCTCTCAACCAGCTTCGCCTTTCAAGCAGGTTATGAAGCTATCTGGAACCTGTCAGCTCGGTCACCCTTGTGCACACCCTGAAAAACCCAGCAGGCGGTTGCAAAGAGTATTGCTCGAATTTTCGATGGGCTTTTTGCAAAAAGGGCCAACCGCATGGTACAGTAAAGGAATTACGGGAGATGTGCAGACATTTCAGATTTCCTGCAGCGTAGCCTCGCCCGTGTCAGTGTCGTACAAAACGTAGGTGGAGCGGCCAAAACGGCCCATGACCTCGCCGGGGTTGATGAGCAGGGTATCTCCCACCTTTTCCTCAGCGACGCGGTGGCTGTGGCCGCAGCAGACCAGATCGTAGCGGTCGCTGGCGGCCAGGCCGGCGGCGATGGCGGGGTAGTGGGTGACGACGATTTTTCTGCTGCCCAACTCCAGCTCGGCGAACTCCCCGTGCAGGGTCACGTTGCCGGCCTGGGTTGCCACCCTGGATAGCAGAAGCTTGTCCCCGTCGTTGTTGCCGAAGACGACATGGACGGGGCCGGGGAAGCCCGCAGCGATTTGCTTCAGGGTGAATGGGGCGCAGAAGTCGCCGCAGAAGATCAACTCTTCGGCCCCTCCCAACCCTTGCAGAACCTCCTCCAGCTTCCAGATGTTGTCGTGAGTGTCTGAGAGTATGGCAATAAGCATTTGTCAGCCTCCTTCATTGAAGTACAACGTGAAGACGTGCTGCGTGATATGAAATACGGAGCATGCATCACGGTCTAACACGCAACAGCAAGCAAAAGTCACTCTCTACCCTGCCCTGAGGTGAAATCCTGTCGGATGAACCTCTTTTGCCAGGTAGCCCAAAATCTGCTATACTAAGCCCATCACCGAAGGGGGAGACCGCGAAATAAGCGAAAAGGGGAGGAGAAAAATGCGACCACAGCGATTGATCGGCATCCTCGTAGGTACGCTCTTGCTCACGACAGCGAGTACGATGATTGGCTCAGCTCTGTCCAGTGAAGCTCGGCTCTCCTACAACTTGCTGGTGAACCCCGGCTTCGAAGACGGGTACAGCGAGAGGCTAGACCCCTACGATCCCTGGAAAGGTCCCCAGGGCGAATTGACTATCGCCAACGGTTGGGAGCTATGGTATGACAACCGCGATCAGTGCAGAGAGGGGCTCTGCTGCTACAACTTTCGCCCCGAATTCAAGCCTGAGGACGGTTACGTTCACACCGATCCCCAGCGCGTTCGGTCGGGCCAGTACGCTCAGAAGATGTTCACTCTGTTCTCCACCCACACGGCGGGCCTCTATCAGCAAGTCGCCGTGCCTGAGGGGAGCGAGCTGGATTTCTCCATCTGGGTGGTAGTATGGTCCAGCTCGCAAGATGACTCCCACTACTCAACCCTTCCTGGAAAATACTGGCTCTCGGTGGGCATAGACCCCTACGGTGGAGTTGACCCCTTCTCGGATCAGATCATCTGGAGCGACAGAACCGAGCACTACGACGAGCACGTGTGGCTTTCGGTGGCGGCGGTAGCTCAGGCTGACCACGTGACCGTGTTCACCAAAGCAGCCCCGGAATGGTGCGTTAAGCACAACGATTCCTATTGGGACGACGCCCGTCTGGTCATTGAACTCCCGTTTGAGGTTTTCCTGCCTCTGGTCTTGAAAAACTACGGCACGCCCATCCCAACCTTCACTCCAACGGCTACCAGCACGGCAACACCAACACCGACTTCCACACCCATGGACACAGCAACACCGACGGCCACAGCGACACCGACTATCACACCCACGAACACAGCAACGCCGACGGCCACGGCGACACCGACTGTCACACCCACGAACACGGCAACACCGACGGCCACAGCAACAGCCACACCTACACCGACGGACACGTCTACGCCTACAGCGACACCCACGGCCACGCCCACCACGGGTCTACCTGACCTGAGCACATCGAGCAAGACGGCTGATCGCGATACGGTAGAATACTTCGAGACCGTCTTCTACACCATTGTGCTGCGTAACAGCAATCCCGTCGTGGCCGCGAGCGTCCACATCACCGATGCCATCCCTTCGCTCTTGACCTACCTCGATAGCAGCATAAGCGGTGGCGCTGTCTATAACCCGGAAATGGACGCCATCACCTGGGCCGGCACACTGGCTGGCGGAGAGTCACACACTATCAGCTTCGGCTGTAATGGCCCCTCTCCGATCATCCCCCATGACAGCCTCATTGTCAACGAAGTGGTGATAGACGATGGCGTGAACGCCCCCTTTGCCCGCAGCGTCGCTATCATCGGCAACCCCTGGCCAACCCCCACGGCGACGGCTTCGCCCACGGCGATACCTACGGCTACACCAACGGATACGCCAACGCCTACAGCAACACTAACACTGACGCCAACACCCACTCCGACCCCTGGGTGAATGAGATGTAACTAGAGGTGGTTCACCTCTTTCGACTTCGCAGCCTCTTGATGAGCTTGGTCCAGGTAGAGGCGAAGTGGATCAAGGGAGTGGTCAAGCGCCCCACGATCTGCCCCTGGGCCAGGCTGTGCAGGAACTCGTCCTTGTTACTGAAGGCCGGCATCTCCACGTAGGCGTGGCCGATCTCCCAGGCGATGTGGGCATCGCTACCAGCGGTTGCCGGCAGGCCGTGCTCGCGGGCCAGCTCCAGCGTGCGATGGTTGTCGGAGGGAAATGTGGTGCGGGCATTGAAGGCCTCCAGCATGTCTACCTGCTCAATGATGCTGAGCAGATGGGTCAAGCCCATGGCCTCGCGGCGACAGCGGTCCAAAGGATGAGAGATGCCAACCACGCCGCCCTGCTGGCGCACGCGGGCGATGGCTTCCCGAACGGGAAGACCCCTGGGCACCTCCTCTTTCAGGAAGTAGGCGATGATCTCCCCTACGTCGGTTTTGATCTCTTCACCCACGATAACTAAATCGGGGGCCATTCTCGAAAGAGCTATGGCCCCCGCGATGGTGTTGTGGTCGGTGATGGCCACTTTGCCGAGGCCCTTCTTACGACAGGCCTCGATCACCGCCTCCAGGGACGTAAACGAATCTCCAGAGTAGCAAGTGTGAACGTGGAAGTCAAC
>CAZQDO010000317.1:3328-7032 GCA_964592085.1 uncultured Anaerolineae bacterium
TCCTTCCTCTCATCAGCCGCCACAATCCCAAAAGGAGTCCGCCAGCTAACGCGGCCGCGCCGCCCAAAGCAATGGCTGCCGTCTGGGGCTGGATGCCTGGCATCGCGACCTTCCCGTCGCCATAGCTCTTGAAGAGCTGCCCCCATTTGGTCTCCAGAGCCGCCTCCACGCGCTTGCGGCCCACGAAGGGGTACCAGTAAACGTTGTGATAGAGATTGGAGGCCAGGTATGACCAGGGCACCAGGGGCGTCCGCAAGAGCAGGTGCTCGAAGGGCTTGAGGGCGCCGTGATAGATCATCTTCTGCCCTCGGCTGGCGAAGGTGTCCTCGTGGACAAAGCCCCAGTCCTCGGCCGAGATGTCGTATCCCACGATCTCGATGTCTTTGGGATCGCCCACCCCCAGCCCCAGCTCGTGAGCCAGCCGAATGAACTTGAGGGACATGGGATCGAAGCCTTGGATCTTGGCAGAGATGGCATCAATGGCCACCTGGTCCGCCGAGGCCAGGATGATGTCCTTCTCGTGCCAGCGCATGGCTCGCGGGCCCGGCCCGTCGCCGGCGAAAGTGCCGTCCATCACGGCGAACAATCCTGGGTGAATGTCCTGCTGGATCATCAACAGGTCCACCAGCGTCTCGTGAATGACCCCGTGAGTCCAGTGCCTCTTCGTGCCCAGGAGACCTCCGAAGGCGTTCTTCATCGCGCCGGTGATGGTGGTGAAGACGTGGGTTTTGACGGTCGGCATCTGAATGATGTTGCGTCCGATGAGGATCTCAGGGATGTACACCCCCTCAGGGTAGATATGGTCCAGCACGAGGAAGGGCTGCTTGGGCTCGTAGCGCACCCAGTTGTACTGCGGCTCGTAGAGGTGGACGTTTCTCACGCCGTATTGATCCACGATGATCTTCTGTTTGTTGTTGCGCTCGGCCACGTAGGCGTCCACGACGACGGTGTTGTTATGTGCACCGATGAGATTCTGGTAACCATCGTCCTGCAAGGTCTTGATCGCGCCCTCCAACTGCCAGGGTACCGTGGAGCAGGCGGGGTACCAGGTCTGCCAGGAGACGTTGATCTTGAGGATGGTCTCTACATCTTTGGACAGGGCTTCCTGATAGCCCGCCAGATGCATCAACTGCCGATAGTCTTCTAACACTGTCTCAGGAGTGGTCTTGAGCACGGCTACCTTGCCCTTGCCGGGAAAGTCTCTCACAGCCATCGAAGTTCTCCTTTTGTCGTTCTAGGTGCAACGCACTTTGAAAGTGCGTTGCACCTTAACAGTCAAGCCCGCAGCTCTGCCCCTAGTTGCTGGGCCAGACGCTGCACGATGCGTTTCTGCACCTTGGCCACTTCCGCATCGGTCAGGGTCCGATCTTCGGCCTGGTAGGTCAGGGAGTAGGCCAGGCTCTTCTTGCCGGGCGGAATCTGCTCGCCCCGGTATAGGTCGAAGAGCGCTACCCGTCGCAGGAGCCTTCCGCCGGCCTCGACGATGGCTTCCTGAACTTCCTGGGCTGACAAGTCCTCGTCAACGACCACGGCCATGTCCTGGTCCACCGATGGGAAGCGAGGGATGGGCTGCATGGTGCGCACCTTGCCCACCTGGGCCAACAGAGCCCGCAGGTCGAACTCCAGCGCACAGACGGGTTGCTCTGGCAGGTCGAACGTCTCTCGCACCGACGGGTGCAGCTCCCCCATCACGCCCACCAGATCGTCCCCAACATTTACCTGGGCGCAGCGGCCCGGCTGGAAGGTGGGATGATCTTCTGGCACGAACGCCCCCTCCAGCCCTATCCTGGCCAACAAGGTCTCTACCACCCCCTTGAGGTCATAGAAACCCATGGGCGCGCTGTCCTGTCCCGCCAGCCACGAGCGGGCCTCGCGGGGGCCGGTCATCACCATGCCCAGCCGTAGCGGCTCGTCAGGCAGGGTTTGCTCCTCCACCGGCAGGTACACCGCGCCGATCTCGAAGATGGCCACCCGGTCGAGGAAGCGCAGGTTTTCGCGGGCGGTGTGGAGCAGGGAGGGGAGCAGCGTCTGCCGCAGGTAGGTCCGCTCCGCTGAGAGGGGATTGAGCACGCGCAGATAGTCCTCCGCATTGGGAGGCGGTCCTTGAGGCCGCAGTTTCCCCTCGTCCTCGACGCTCACCAGCGAGTAGGTGATGGCCTCGTCCAGCCCGCAGCCCACCAGGAGGTCGCGCACATGTTCGCATCCTTCCAGTCGAGGGTTGGCCCGCTGCGGTGGCAGTTCGTCGCACAGGAGGGTCGTCGGGAAGCGGTCGTAGCCCCAGATGCGCCCCACCTCCTCGACCAGGTCTATGGGGCGCGCGACATCACGGCGATGAGATGGCACTGTTACCGTAAGGGTTTCGGGTTTCATGGTTTCAGGTTTCAAGTTATCGGCTGAACCTGAAACCTGGAACTCGAGAGAGGTGAGGATGCGCTGAATTTCGTCGGTTGGGATCTCGATGCCCAGGACACGGGCGGCGTAGGCCGTATCGAATTCGATTATCCACTGCGGCTGGCGACCGGGGTATAGATCGCCAATGACGGGGACGACGGTGCCGCCGCCCAGTTCGGCCATCAGATGGGCCGCTCGCGCTGCGGCCTTCACCGTCAACTCCGGGTCCACCCCCCGCCCAAGCCGCTGGCTGGCGTCGCTGGTCAGCCCCAGCAGGCGGGAGGTGCGGCGGACGTTGAGGAAATGGAAGTTGGCCGCTTCCAGGAGGATGTCGGTCGTGGCCTCGGTGACTTCGCTCTCCAATCCACCCATCACACCCGCCACCGCCACGGGACCGCCTCCGTCGGTGATGAGCAGCATCTCGTCGTCGAAGGTGCGCAGCTCTCCGTCGAGGGTCTCCATTTGCTCACCCGAATGGGCGCGGCGCACGATGATGGCTGGCCGGTTATCGCCCGGCCGAGGGCGCAGGATGTGGTAGTCGAAGGCGTGCAGCGGTTGTCCCGATTCCAGCATCACGTAGTTGGTGATGTCCACGATGTTGTTGATAGGGCGCATCCCGGCACGGCGCAGCCGCATTTGCATCCAGAAGGGTGAGGGCGCTACTTTCACGCCCCGGATGAAGGCCGCCGAGTAGCGCGGACACAGGTCAGGGTCGGCGATCTCCAGGTATAGAAAATCGGGCGTGGGAGCCAATTCCGTCGGATGCTGCTCCAGCACTTCGAGCACGTCCCTTCTGAGGGGCAGGCGCAACAGTGCCGCCACCTCGCGGGCAATACCCATGACGGAATACAGGTGGGCAAACGGCCCTTTGATGTCTAACTCCAGCACGGCGTCGCCCAGGTACTCGGCCAGCGGCGTGCCAACGGGGGCGTCGTCGGGCAGGTAGATGATGTCCACGTGCTCGTCGGAGAGGCCCAGTTCCTTCTCGGAGCAGACCATGGCTCGCGAGGAGACGCCGCGGATCTTGACCTTCTTCAGCCTGGCGACCTGCCAGCCCTCGGCGTGGCCGTCGTAGAGGTGAGCGCCCTCCATGGCAAAGGCCACCTTCAGGTGCAGATCGTCCTGCCCCCGCATCTCCAGCAGGCTGGGGGGACCGGCCACGACGACCTCTCGCCCCGGGCCGCCGTACTCCACCTCAGCCAGGACCAGTCGGTCGGCGTTGGGGTGGTAGTGAACAGCGCGGAGCTCGCCCACCACAATCTTGTCTGGATCCCAGGGCAGCTCGGCCTCCGGCAGGCCAACGTACTCAATGG
>CAZQDO010000318.1:0-6985 GCA_964592085.1 uncultured Anaerolineae bacterium
GCGCATATCGGTCGAGCGTTCAAAGTACATGTCTTCGGGTGCAAAACCTTCTTCGCGCAGCGCAGCCATTCCCTCTGCCTGCAACTCTTCGTAGACCTTCCCAACCTCTTTCGGATCCATACCCTTCAGAGGACGATAGAAGTTCCGCGTCAAGTCGTGGCGCAAGTCTGTCTGTAGCATCCCCCAGGCCGAGAACGTGCCAGGGGTCCAGGGAGAGATGACCTCGCTGATCTCCAGTTCCCTGGCCAGCCAGACGGCGTGCATGGGGCCAGCGCCGCCAAAGGCCACCAGTGAGAATCCGCGGGGGTCAATCCCCTGCTCAATGGTGATGGTACGCATGGCGTCGGCCATCCTGGCGTTGATGATCGAGAGCATACCTTCAGCAAAGGCCACGTCGTCCAGTCCCACTAGCTGGGCCATCTCGTGAATCGCCGTAGCCGTCAGCTTCTCGTCCAGCCACATCCGCCCACCCAGCAAAGACTTCGGCCCCAGGCGCTTGAGGAAAAGGTTGGCGTCAGTCACCGTGGGCTGCGTGCCGCCTCGACCGTAGCAGACGGGGCCAGGATCAGCCCCGGCGCTTTGCGGGCCGACCCGCATGGCCCCGGCTTCCAGCCAGGCCAACGACCCACCTCCGGCACCGATGGTGTAAATGTCCACGATGGACATCAACAAGGGCAGCCCTTCCAACGTGGTCTCGGTGGTGATGTTGGGTTTGCCATCCACGATCAGACTCATGTCGAACGAGGTGCCGCCCATGTCAACGCACAGCAGATTGGGGCGATGGATGGCCTGCGAGAGGGCCATGCCCCCAATGGTGCCCCCCACCGGTCCGGAGAGAAGCGTATATAAAGACTGCTTACGAGCGGCCTCCACCGTCATGACCCCGCCGCTGGACTGCATCACGTACAGGGTGGCCCCCACCCCCAGGTCGTGCATCTCTTTCCCCAGGCTGGCCAGATAACGCTCGACAATAGGGGCGATGTAGGCGTTCATGACGGCCGAGGAAGCTCGCTCGTACTCACGCCACTCGCGGGCCACTTCGTGCGAGAGTGTGATCCATAGGTCTGGAAGCGCCTCGGCCAGAATCTCGCGCGCCCGGAGCTCATGCTGTGGGTAGGCGTAGGAGTGAATGAAGCAGACGGCAACGGCGCGAATGTTCTCGTCCTTGATTTTTCGGATGATGGGCTCAAAGTCCTCTTCGTGCAGCGGTTCCAGGACCGTCCCATCCCATTTCAAACGTTCGCGCACCTCGTGAACGTCGCGACGGGGCACGAGACGCTCTGGCTTTCGGTATTGGAGCGTGTACAGTTCCTTTCGGTCGCCACGAGCAATCGAGTAGGAATCGCGCAGGCCAGCCGTCGTAATCAAGAGGACTCGTGCTCCCTTTTTCTCCAGAAAGGCGTTGAGGCCCACTGTCGTCCCATGCACCAGAAAACCGATATCGGGCGGGTTGGGGATGAGATCCTGGAGGCCATCAATGACCGCCTGCGCGGCGTTCTCAGGCGTGGAAGGCACCTTGCCGGTGAAAACCCCTCCCGTCTCTTCGTCGGCTACAACAAAGTCGGTGAACGTCCCACCGATGTCTACAGATACACGGTATTTGACCATGCTTCGCCAGGCTCCTTTTTCAGAATTACTTTAAGTCTCTCGCCTCGATAGGGTATCTAGCGACACGGCGAAGATAATGATTGCACCTTGAAAGATATTTTGGTAGAAGGGGGGCACATTCAGGAGGTTGAACCCATTTCCGATGAGGCGCAGGAGCAGGACACCGACCACCGTGCGCCAGATTGCCCCCTCGCCTCCCAGGATGCTTGTTCCGCCGATGACGGTTGCAGCGATGGCGTCCAGCTCAACTCCTGAGCCAATGTCCGCTACGCCTTGAGAGATGCGGGATACTGTGATCACGCCAGCGAGGCCGGCGGCGAGGCCGGTCAGACAGAACGTGAGCGTGCGGATGAGGTCAACCCTGACACCGGACAGGCGGGCCGCCTCTGCGTTGCCCCCGATGGCGTAGACGTAGCGGCCGAAGGTTGTGCGCGAGAGGATAAACCAGGTAAAGATCACGAAGCCGATGAAAAAGAACACCGGGTACTTGATCCCCAGGAAACGGCCCTGCCCGAGGATGGCGAATTTCGGGTCGGATACAATGATGAGCAGCCCGCCCGTCAGCACCAGACCTAGCCCGCGGATGATCAGGCTCGTGGCCAGCGTGGCGATGAAAGAGTTGATTCGCAACAGCGTGACGATTGCCCCATTCGCCAGGCCAAGTACGAGACCAACCAGCAGACTGGTGAGGATACCAATCTCCGTATAACCGGCCCGGGCGACGATCGCTGCCAGCGACCCGGCGATGGCAAATGTGGCGCCGACGGAAAGATCAAAGCAGCCACCGATGATCACAATCGTCATCGCGCAGGCGACGATGCCAACGTGAGCTGACTGATCAACGATGTTGTGCAGGTTTCTGGCCGATGTGAAGGCTGGAGAGACGATGGCCAGAACCACAAACAGGACGACGAAGGCTATAACAGTCCCATAATCTCGGAGGATGTCCAGCCGGAGATATTTCGGCAAGATACGTTTGGCCTTGTGAATTTCTGTCTTATCGTTCATCTCAGTTTGAGTCCTGATTGACTTGTGGGGCGGCGAAAACGGCGTGCATGACCGCGTCTTCCGTCAGCGATGATCCTTCGGCAAACTCCGCTACGATACGACCGTGACGCATGGCATAAACCCGGTGAGCGAGCCCCAGCACTTCTTCAATCTCCGACGAGATGAGTAGCACACCCATCCCTTGCCCGGCGAGAGAGTTGAGCAGCCGGTAGATGGCCTGTTTGGCCCCCACATCCACCCCCCTGGTCGGCTCGTCGGCGATCAGGATCCGGGGTCGCCGAAACAGCCACTTGGCAAATAGCACTTTCTGCTGATTGCCTCCGGACAGGCTGGTCACCTTCACCCCTGGCTCCGGCGGTCTGACGTCAAGATCGGCCAACAGGTCCTTCATCTCACGATGTTCCTGATGCCCTCGGATCAGCGTGGCGCGGCTCAATGTATCCAGGTGAGGGAGCGTGACATTATGACCGACCCCAAGGCACATGACGAGACCCTGCAATTTGCGGCTCTCCGGCAACAGAACGATCCCTGCGCGTATCGCATCGGCCGGCGACTCGATCCGCACGTGTCGTCCGTTGATTCTAATCGCCCCTCGATCGGGCCGATCCGCGCCAAAGATGGCCCGTGCCACCTCCGAACGCCCGCTGCCCACCAGACCCGCCAGCCCAACGATCTCTCCGGCCCGGATGTTGAGAGACACGTCTTCGATGAGGTCCGCCCGCGTGAGGCCCTCAACTGAGAGCATCACAGGGGCATCGGGCGATAGATGAGTCTTGGGTGGAAAGGCCAGGTTCATGGCCCGGCCGAGCATGGCCGTGACCAGGCTTTCGGGGGTTTCCTCGTGGGCGGGCGCGGTCCGGACGAGTTGACCGTTGCGGAGCACGGTCACGATGTCGGCTAAGCCAAGAACCTCTTCCAGGAAGTGAGAAATGTAGATAATGGTGGTGCCAGCATCGCGCAGCCAGCGGATGATGTCGAGAAGCTTGTCGGTTTCATCAGCGGACAAGGCGGCCGTTGGCTCGTCCATGACGATCAACTGGGCGTTTCGAGCGATCGCTCGCAGGATCTCGACCTTCTTCTGGTCGGCCACCCTCATCCTGGCGACGGGCACATCGGTCGGCAGGCTGAAGCCGGAGCGGGACGTCAATCTCTCATAGCGTTGCCGCATGTCATCGTTCTGCAAGATACCTGCTCGATGCGTCTCCATGCCGAGAAAGACGTTCTCCAGCACGCCGAGCTTCGGCACGAGCGTGAGCTCCTGTGAGATCACCGTGATGCCGTCCACCAACGCATCACGCGGCGAGGCGTAGTGAACCTGTCGCCCATTGACGATCACCTCGCCCTGGTCGGGTCGAGTCACGCCACTGACGATCTTGCCGAGTGTGGACTTGCCGGCGCCATTCTCACCGACCAGGGCGTGGATCATGCCTCGCTCGATATTCAGATTGACGTTGGCAAGCGCTTCGACCGCGTCGAAGCGCTTGCCAACGTTGCGTAACTCGATGTGAGCTGTCGAGTTCATCGGCTGCGAGTTCACCGTGTAACGGAAGTTTTGATGTAAGGCTCTAGCGCCCGTCCCCGGGCGCGGCCTTGACGGCCCGGGGACGGGCCTTGGAGCTTATATCATCATTTTAGCCATGTAACGATGGAGCCAGGTACTACCACTGACATTCGTACTGGCTCAAGTCTTCCTTGCTGATCACAGGACCCGCTTTGGGCAGCGGCGGCGACACCTTGTTGAGGTCAATCGAGGTTTCAAAGGGTTCGCCCTTCAAGGCTTTCACGGCCGTTTCGACCAGGAGCTGGCCCTGGGTGTAGGGGATGTCGGCAATGGTCGCAAAAAACTCCCCCGCTTTCAGCGCGTCGCAGCCTTCTTTGCTGGCACCGTTTCCGATCAACTTGACGTCTTCCAGACCCGCTTCTTCGGCCGCTTGCAGCGCTCCGAGGACCATCTGGTCGCCCGACGTAGCGACGGCATCAATGCCGGGATTGGCCTGGAAGACGTTCTGCATGACTTCGTACCCCTTGTCTTTGCGGTACAGGGCCTCCTGGAAAGCCACGATCTTGATGTTGGGATAGGGCTTGATGGTCTCTTCAAGATTGGCGTATCGCACCTGATCAATGGTCAGGTTCTGCATGCCGATCAAATAGGCCACTTCACACGGGTCCTTACCCTCGCAGGCTTTGATAACGGCCTGCCCAAGCCACTCCCCCGTCGCCTTGCCCGTGCGTCCGATAAACGCCACGACGCCCTCAGGGTACGGCTCCAGCGAGTCCGGGTCGGGGCCGATGGGAGAATCTGCGCCGACCACGATCAGGCCCGCCTTGAGGGCATCTTCGACGACCGGCACAACGGCATTGCTGTCAATCGGGTGAATGAGCAGCGCGTCAAAGGTCCCAGAGGCGATGGCGTCCTGAATCTGGTTGATCTGCTGCAAGGGATCGTACTCGCCGGAGAAATTCACTACGTCGGCGTTGAGTCTGGCCGCCGCTTCCTGGGCACCCCTGTAGCGAGCTTCTTCATAGGTGTTGCCCGACACCGGGACGAAAAGACCAATCTTGAATTTCTTGACTGGCGTGGCCGTGACCACTATCTCGACCGGAACCTCCTTCACCACCGTTACCGGGACCTCCTTCTCGATTACCACTGGAGTCGGCGTAGTGCAGGCTGCCACCACCAGGATGATCAGTAGCGGCCACAACTTCTTGAATTCACACATTCTTTTCCCTCCTTTTGTAATGCAACTTGCTTGTCGGATAGCGGCCTGTCATCCCTCAGGCTGCCCACGCCTGGTCCAATGTTACGGAGCTTAGATTGTGACAGGCTGTGTCTTTGGTGTCAGGCGGCCTCACCTCCTCTCACAAGCCTCGTGCTGACCTAAGAATCGCATGGTCACGGCGAAGATCATGCTGGCGCTCGCCGATGCCAAGTGGCCCGGCTATCAGCGCCAGTGTTGTTTACATGGGCTATCGTCAGGCTCCTGGCGTTCCTAAGTAGGTTGCCCCATACCTATTATACACGTTTCCAGTGCGACGCACATCGGTCAAAAGAAGGATTTCGGCCAACCAAAAAGCCCGCTCTGGAAGCAGGCATTGCTGTGTCAAATGACTGATGGACTATACGACAAATGACGTAGGAGGCCTTGTCAGGTTGAATTCAGACTGGCCAGCCCTTTCCGGAGCGCATACAGCGCCGCCTGCGTGCGATTGGCCAGGTGCAGCTTGCCCAGGACATTGCCGACGTGAGTGCGCACAGTCCGCTCGCTGATACTCAACTTTCCGGCAATCTCCTGATTGGCAAGCCCACGTGCTACCAGCCTCAGAACCTCCATCTCGCGCTCCGTTAGCGACTCTACAGCCGGCGGCAGATCCGTGGGGCGTTTCTTGAATTCGCGGATCAGTTTAAGGGCGATGGTGGGATCGAGCGATGGCTCGCCCTGGTAAACGTCGCGAATAGCCTGGAGCAATTCCTGGGGCGACGAGTCTTTCAACAGATAACCCAACGCCCCGGCCTTGATGGCTGGGAAGACCTTGTCGTCATCGGCAAAGCTGGTGAGGACGATGATGCGCGCCTCGGGGCTCTCCTGCGTGATCTCACTGATGGCCTCAATGCCGCTCTTGTGAGGCATCACCAGGTCGAGCAGAATGACGTCAGGCTGCAGCGAGCGAACTCCCTCCACCGCCTCTCGCCCGTCCGCTGCCTCACCCGCAACCTCTATGCCCGGTTCGGTGCTGATCAAGGCCCGCAGTCCTTCCCGCACCACGGCGTGATCATCGGCAACAAAGACCCGGATCGCTTCAGTCAATGGGTTATCTGCCTCCCGAAACTTGTGGGACCTTTACGCTTACAATCACCTTTGCCCCTTTCCCTGACGCTGAAACCACCTGCACTGCGCCTCCCAACCTCTTCGCCCTTTCTTGCATGTTTGCCAACCCCATGCCGTTCCCACTACCAGCGATGGCGGGATCGAAACCTACGCCGTCGTCCGCTACTTCCA
This sequence comes from uncultured Anaerolineae bacterium, assembly GCA_964592085.1. Lineage (GTDB taxonomy): Bacteria > Chloroflexota > Anaerolineae > VGOG01 > VGOG01 > CAZQDO01. The sequence goes on from CAZQDO010000318.1 coordinate 6,615, forward strand.
ACTCCACATGCTCGTCTACGACGCGGATACGCACCGCCACCGAAGTGGCCATGGCGTGCTTCAGGGCATTGTTTAGCGCCTCTTGCGCAATGCGGTACAGCCCCTCTTCCACGGGCGCCGGCAAGCTAACCGTATCATCTACGAGCAGGTGGGCCTTCACGCCAGTTCGTCTCTCGACGGCGCCTAGCCTCTGCTGTATAGCCCCTACAAGACCCTCCCGTTCCAGCGGCGGTGGACGCAGCTCGTAGACCAACAGCCGCATTTCCTTGAGTGCATCCTGGGCGGTGTCAGCAAGCCGGGCCAGGTAGCCCTCTGCACGCTCCAGGTCTCCAGATTTGATCAATCGCCGTCCCGCTTCGGCAAAGAGGGTC
>CAZQDO010000319.1:0-6959 GCA_964592085.1 uncultured Anaerolineae bacterium
ACCGTGACTATGGGGTGGTGTTCAAGCCTGACTCCTTCGAGGTGGATGAGGTCGCAACAGCCCGCGAGAGAAGCGGCGGGACCAACGAGGCGTAAATCCGTGGGTTTGGAAACATGGCAAAGGAGAAGCTAATGGACACATCTAGACGGCTTTCGGGGATTCGGCGTTACATGGGTCAGGAGGGGATAGATGCAGCGGTGGTGTTGCAGCCTGCTGCTATGCAGTATCTTGCTGACTTCAAGGCCGTCAGCTACAGCCGGCCGATCATCCTGACGGTGACGCCCGATCGGGAGGTGCTGATCGTGCCAGGTCTGGAGGAGATCCACGCCAACGAGGTAGCCCATGTTTCCGAGGTGCGGGTTTACTATGAGCTCCCGGAAAAGGAAGCTATGGGAACGGAGGCCCGACGGTGTTTGCTGGATCTGTTGGGTGGGGTTCCGAGGCATCAGGGCTTTTTGGGCATCGAGGCTGGCGTGATGTCGTATGAACTAGCTAGGGGTCTTGAGGAGTCCGGTTGGAAGCTGAAGGATGTGGGGCAGGAGATAATCCGCATGCGGGAGCGGAAAGATGAAGCCGAGCTGGATCTGATCCGCAAAGCGGGGGTGCTGGCCAGTCTGGGGGTAGGTCGTTCCATCGAGGCCACTAGGCCTGGTTTATCTCAGTTGGAAGTGGAGCAGGTGGGCAACATGGCCACGATCGAAGAGGCTTCACGAACATTGCCCGGGTCCATGATCGGCGTTTACCCGTTCACTGTCGCTGGTGAGCGTGCGGCCCTACCCCATGTGTTCACGCCTAATGTTCGGCTGGGGACTCAGGAGATGATCATACACAGCCGGCAAGTGGAGGTAGAGGGCTATAGGGCTGAGTGCGAGCGGACCTATGCAATTGGCGGCGTTGCGGAGAAGCAAAGGGAGATGTTCCAGGTGGCCATCGAGGCTCAATGGGCGGGCATTACGGCGGTCCGTCCTGGTATCCCCTGTTCGGCGATCGATGATGCAGCCCGGGAGGTAATCCGCGAAGCCGGTTATGCGGAGTACTTCATCCACCGCACCGGTCATGGCCTGGGGTTGGGGGTTCACGAAGCGCCCTACCTGCGCTGGGACAACGACGCTCTGCTAGAACCGGGGATGGTTTTCTCGATAGAGCCAGGTATCTATGTACCAGGGGTTGGCGGGGCACGCCATTCGGACACAGTATTGGTCACGGAGACTGGCTATGAGTTGTTGACCGAGTACCCGCGGGGGTTAGAAGAATTGGTGTTTGAAGTCGAGGAGGCCAAGTGACTGAGCATATAGATCCAGTAACCACAGAGATCATCCGGAACGCGCTGATCTCAGCCGCTGGCGAGATGAACGCCAGCCTCGTTCGGAGTGCCTATAGCCCTGTCATCTACGAGGCCAAGGACTGCAGTGTGGGGCTATTCAACGAGAAGGCAGAATTGCTGGGACAGGCAGCAGGGCTGCCTATCTTCCTGGGAAATCTGGGCGAGGCGATCAAGGTCACCACTGATAAGTACGGCCTGGAGGGCTACCATGAGGGGGATGTTTACATCTTGAACGACTCTTATCTGGTGGGCACGCATCTAGGCGATGTAACCGTGCTGGCGCCCATCTTTCTGAGTGATGAGTTGGTAGGTTTTGCAGCTACGAGGGCCCATTGGATTGACGTGGGGGCCAAGGACTCGCATTTGCCAGTTGACAGCACAGAGATCTATCAGGAGGGTATTCGTTTAGGTCCCACTCGCCTGGTTGATCGGGGGGAAGCAGTGGTTGACGTCGTGGATATCCTGGCACTCAATAGCCGGTTTCCGCAGACCATCCTTGGCGACATGAATGCCCAGATCGCCGCTTGTAGGATGGGTGGAAGGCGATATCGAGCGATCCTCGAGAGGTTTGGGCGCGACACCGTAGAGGCGGCAGCTGAGGCCATCTTCAGGCAATCGGAGCGACTAGATCGGGAGGCCGTCGGTCGTATGCCTGACGGCGAGTATTTTGCGGAGGGTTGTCTGGACAACGATGGTCAGGTAGACGAGCCTGTCTGGGTACGAGTGAAGGTGGTTGTGCAGGACACGAACATGACCATTGACCTCACTGGTTCTAGCCCTCAAGTGAAGGGGTGTGTGAATTGTGGCTATGCTCAGACGGTATCGGCCTGCCGGGTAGCCTATAAGATGCTTGTCAACCCCGAGGCAGCGGTTAGTGGAGGGACCTTCAGGCCGCTTCAGGTAATTGTGCCCGAGGGGAGCTTCTTGGCCGCGAGGGAGCCAGCGGCTTGCCAGTTCTATTTCACGCCGCTAGGCCTTCTGATCGATTTAGTGGTCAAGGCCCTTGCCCCTGCAATGCCACAGGAGGTAGCTACCGCGCACTATGGGGACTCCATGATGCTCTATCTGACCCACCGTGATTGGGTTCATGCGGACGGTCACCTAGGAGGTTGGGGGGCTTATGCGAGCTCTGACGGTGAGAACGCCATATGTAACGTCGTCCTTGGAGACCTTCGCAACTTTCCAGTGGAGCTGACAGAGAGCAAGTATCCGCTTCAATTCTTGCGTTATGGGCTCATCCCTGACACTGGAGGTCCGGGGAAGTTTCGGGGTGGGGTCGGTAGCCGGCGGGATATCGAGGTTGAGGAGGATGAAGTAGTATTGAGCCTCTGGTTTGAGCGGTCGCGGACTCCGGCTTGGGGTCTCTTGGGTGGCAAGGCTGGCAGCACGTCGAAAGCGGTGGTTAAGCAGCCAGGGCAGCCTGAAGAGACGATGATGAAGGTTAGTGGGTTGCCCATCCCACGAGGGACGGTGACTAGTGGTCGGGCTGGTGGTGGTGGTGGTTATGGGCCGGCCTTGACTCGAGATGTGGCTTTGGTGCGCGAGGATCTGATCGACGGGTACATAACGAGGGAGGGGGCTCACCGTGACTATGGGGTGGTGTTCAAGCCTGACTCCTTCGAGGTGGATGAGGTCGCTACGGCCCGTGAGAGAAGCGGCGGGGCCAACGAGGCGTAGATCCGCGGAGGCCTAGACTCCAAACGAGAGGACGCATGACTGCTCGAGGTGGGCGCCAATGCGGGCGCGGGGGCGACTAGGGCTTCTTAGCACGTATGATAGCTTGGGGCTTGTGAGTGGGCTGCTATCCCTGGCAAACGGGTGTACCATCGCTGGTGGGGGCTTGGCCGGCACTTGCCTGGCCGGAAAAAGAGCCTAGAGATGCTATCTGATGCCGTAAGAAGCGGCGAACTAAACTGACACCAACCCGTCATGACGGGTGTGGCGCCGTGACCCCAACAAGGGCCACCGGGCTCAGGCCTCAGGTCCCGAGCCTGGAAGCCTGGCCAAATCTGTCTTCTTGAAAGAGGGATTCCCATGTGACCCGGTAGTCTCCTTTGAAATCCCATGTAAGCCTTCTCCGACTATTCTACTGAAGGACGAGAAGTTGACTCGCGGAGGAGGGCTAGCTGCGAGTTCGTGGGAGTAGCAGAGCAGACGGAAGGCTTGGAACAGGAGAAACGTGATACCGCGGCTCGCACAGGCCAGGACCCGGAGATCGTCAATGGGCGGATAGAGGCGCGGCCCCCGGGATTCGCGAGTTTGCAGGGGCGTCCCTGCGGTCCGCTGGGAAATAGTTGGCCCGATTGTCTTTCGACAAACAGTGGCGAGTCTGCGCTGGACAATAGGGGACTTGGCGGTCGGCCCATCAGCAGAGAGGAGCTACCAGAATGGCAAAACCGGCCATAGGCTTTATCGGACTCGGCATTATGGGATGCCCGATGGCCAAGAATCTGCTCACCGCTGGGTATGAGTTGGTGGTCCACAACCGAAACCTCGAGCCAGTGAGAGAGCTTGGGGGGCTGGGAGCGAGAAAGGCCCTTTCACCCAAAGAGGTGGCTGCCGAGTCGCAAGTCATCATCACAATGTTGCCTGATTCGCCCGACGTTGAACTGGTTGCCTTGGGCCCTGATGGAGTGATGGAGGGGACTAGAACTGGCAGCTTGTACGTCGACATGAGCACAATCTCTCCTACAGTGGCTGTCAAGCTAGCGGAAGCAGGGGTGAAGAGGGGCGTCAAAGTACTAGATGCACCGGTCAGTGGCGGCGATGTAGGAGCACGAGCGGGTACACTCTCGATTATGGTCGGTGGCGATGAGCAGGCGTTCAATGAAGCTTTGCCGATTTTCGAAGTCTTGGGGAAGAACATCATACTCTGCGGAGGCAATGGCGCTGGCCAGACGGTGAAGGCCTGCAACCAAATACTGGCCGCCATTACCATGGAAGGAGTTGCCGAGGCGCTAGTCCTGGGCACAAAGGCAGGCGTCGATCCGGCCAAGATCGTGAGGGTTCTAAGTGCAGGGTCTGCCCGTTGTGGCATCCTCGAAAGCAGGGGCGAGAGAATCGTGAACCGGGACTTCGATCCGGGGTTTCGGGCTCGCCTGCTCTACAAGGATTTGCGTATCGCGGCGGCCGCTGCGCAGGCGTTCAACGTAGCTTTGCCGGTGACGGCCCTGGTGCATGAGATGTTCAAACAGATGACTGTCTCTGGCAGGGGTGACCTAGACAGCTCTGGTTTGATCACCTTGGTTGAGGACATGTCTCAGATTCAGGTCAAGAAGATCGACTAGTCCGAGAGTTGAGCGAGAGCAGTCATTGCGTCGTCACGGAATACGAACAGGGCTGAGGCGGTGGCATCACCAGGCCTTGGGCGGGACGGCGGTCACGACGCTCGAAACTGGGCATGAAGGCGTACTGCGCGGCGGATAAGGCATGGGCATTGAGGATCGCGGTCGGCTTGACGCCAGAGAGCGCCACAGTCGGCAGGGGAGATTCAACGACGTTGTGCGAGGTCGGGTTGATCTCCGCTTTGCGCGAGGGCGAATCCGATTGTATTGACCCTTATGGCGAGGAATTTGAGCACGTCGGCATGGCAGAACCTGTTGAGTCGGAGGAGAAGATTCTGGTCTGCGACATCCTTCTTGCTGGCGCGAATTCGGTGACTCTTGATGGCAGACCGGTCAATGTAGACACGGGCAGCAAATGAGTAGCGCAGCTTCTCTATGGAGCCAGAAGATTGACTGTAGTGGCCGGGGCCAACCACCTGGTTGTCGCTGAGGAGGATGGTGTCGACTGAGCACGACAGGTCGGTGCGTCGCGCGATGCCACCAGCGTCGGATTGCGGGTGCCTTGTGCCGAGACGGCGTCCTGGGCCGAGCGTGACCCACCCTATCGGATGCGCACGGGGCTCGTCGTTGTGAAGCGAGATTCTGTCGATACGCTATGTGGGAAGTCCCCCATACATGTGATGGTCGCCGGAGAGGATTCATGGCTGTGATAGCCGGCACCTGTGGTGTGACGTCCATTATGACTCCTGCGAGGGCAAGCATGACTCTACTATTATCTGGATCAGAAGTACAGCGCGCAGTAACCATGGAAGAGGCCATAGCGCTTGTCGAACAGGGCTTCGTCGAGTACGGCAAGGGCGGCGTGGACATGCCGCAGAGGCCGGTCATCATGGTGCCCGAGCACAAGGGCCTCTGCGCCTTCATGCCAGCCTACGTACGTGAGACGGGAGCGCTGGCGGTTAAGACGGTGACAGCCTTCAAGGAGAATCCCTCGAAGGGCCTGCCGACGATTTTTGGCACCGTGATCTTGTTGGATGCGGAGACGGGTTGCACTCTATCGGTCATGGATGCCGGCTACTTGACAGCGCTTCGGACCGGTGCCGCCTCTGGTGTCGCCACGAAGTATTTGGCCAGAGAAGACGCCCACGTCCTGGGCATAATAGGGGCTGGGACACAGGGGAAAACCCAGCTGGAAGCGATATGCGCGGTTAGGGATATCCGCGACGTTCGGGTGTTCGACGTCGACAACGCGTCGGCGGAGAGCTTTGTTGAACAGATTGCGGCACAGAGTCCCGTAGCTCGCGAGCTTGGAATCGTGAGCTCAGCGCAAGAGGCTGTATCCGGGGCGGACATAGTGGTGACCGCCACCACTTCGGCGACACCTGTGTTTGACGGGGATGATCTGGAGCCGGGCACTCATGTCAACAATGTCGGCAGCCACGCTCCTGCGGTGAGGGAGCTGGACACCAAGACTGTGATCAGGTCCAAGATCGTGTGTGACTCTGTTGAGGCGTGCCTGGCGGAAGCAGGAGACCTGCTCATTCCCATGCAGGAAGGAGCGATAACCGAGTCGGACATCCACGGCGGGCTGGCCCAGGTCATAACAGGAGAATTGCAGGGCCGCCGGGACAGTGACGAGATCACCCTGTACAAGAGTGTTGGGCTTGCTTTCCAAGACGCAGTTGTGGCATCCATGGCGTTCGAGAAAGCCTTGGAGATGGGACTAGGCACGCAGTTTCAGTTCTAGGGTGCGGACCGGTATCGCAGCGGCTCAGTCTCTGTGACCCTAGTGGTGGAGCCGAAGAAGCTCTGAGAGGGTGGACAGGCAGGTCATGATCATGGATGTGTTGGAGGCGATCAGGAAGCGCAGGAGAGTTGCGGAGTTCACCGACCGGCCTATTGACCGCTCGACAATGACGCAGATACTGGAAGCCGCGAGGTGGTCGCCATCGGGCGGCAACCAGCAGAGATGGCGGTTCATCGTGGTGACGGATCCCAATACCAAAGAAATGATATGCAATGTCTCGCCGGGCATCTACGGTTGTCCAACAGCCATCATAGCGGTCTGTGCCAAGAAGAGTCCAAGGGATAACGAGTGGGACAGGTGGATGGAAGCCTGTGAGGTGGGTATCGCCGCCCAGAACATCGCGTTGGCTGCCTTTTCGCTGGAGTTAGGTAGCTGTATGGTTGCCGGTTTTGCCAAGGAGTCTGTTCAACAGATCCTGGACCTTGCAGAGGATATCTATCCTCAACTGCTGGTTACCCTGGGGTACTACGAACAGCTTCCCCAACCACCGGGAAGGCTGCCCCTGGGTGAAGTCGCGTTCTCCGAAAGATACGGACGGGAATGG
>CAZQDO010000320.1:0-6645 GCA_964592085.1 uncultured Anaerolineae bacterium
CCTTGATCTTGTGTACCAGTGGGATTACAGTGAGTTCTTGAGGAAAATCGGTCGGACGCACGCCACCACGCTGAACATGATGCGCGAGTTCCCGGATTACCTTTTCTGTCAAAGCCAGATGAAGCTCTACGAGGACCTGAGAAGCCTATATCCGGAAATCTACGCTGGGATCAAAGAGCGCGTAAGAGAGGGCCGCTGGGAAGTCATCGGCGGGATGTACGTTGAGCCAGACTGCAATCTGATTTCGGGCGAATCGTTTGTGCGCCAACTCCAGTTTGGGCGGGAGTTCGCGCGGCGAGAGTTTGGAGCAACGTCGTCTGTTTGCTGGCTTCCAGACGTATTCGGTATCGCCTGGTTTATCCCCCAGATTCTCAAACGGGCCGGTTTTCGGTTCTTAATCACCAACAAACCGGTGATCTGGAACGATACCAACGAGTTTCCGCATAACACCTTCTGGTGGGAAGGGCCGGACGGTTCACGCATCCTGGCCCATCTGCCAGCGACCCACTTCGGGGCGGCAATAGACGCGGATGTGATGCTGACCAACTGGAATGAGTACAAGCAGAAAGTAGCGTGCAACGAGGCCATCTACAACTATGGTTATGCCGACGGCCGCGGCGGGCCCAACCGCGAAGACGTTCTCAGCGGACGGCGATACAAAAACATGCCCGGCATGCCCCAATCGTTGTTCACCCATGGCCAGGAGGCCTTCGAGCGGATAGAGGCAAACGTGGAAAGCCTGCCAGTTTGGAAAGATGAGCTGTATTTAGAAACGCATCGCGGCACGTACACCACCCAGGCACGTCTGAAGAAAAACAATCGCAAAGCGGAAATCCTGTACAGAAATGCAGAGGCCATGTCGGCGTTGGCAAGTCTACTGGGCGGCAGCTATCCAGGGGAGGATTTGCACGAAGGCTGGAAGCTGATCCTCAAAAACCAGTTCCACGACATTCTGCCCGGCTCCCACGTCACTCAGGCTTTTCACGATGCTGTCAAAGATTACGAGACTGTGTTTGATAAAGGCAACCAGGCACTCGCCTCAGCGTTGAGCCACATCGGAAGTCAAATCCGTTCAGACTCCGCTGCGGTGGCGGTATTCAACATGCAGCCGTGGGAAAGGACCGATGTCGTTGTCGCGGAGTTCGAGACAGTGCCCGACGCCGCTTTCAAGATCGTGGATGCCAACGGGAAGGGCGTCCCGTTCCAGGTTCTCGATCAGGACGACGGACGGGTGAGGGTGCTGATCGAAGCGCGCGATGTCCCGCCCATGGGGTATACGGTCTACAGACTCGTTCCACCCTCACCCTACCCTCTCCCTGCGAGGGAGAGGGGATGTGCCCCCTCGCCCCGTTGGGGAGAGGGCGGGGGTGAGGGGAAGTTTCTGAGTGGCGAAGCGAAGCAATCCCCAAGCCGCAAGGAGGAGATTGCTTCGGCACAAAAGCTGTGCCTCGCAATGACACGAGCTGAGCAGTCAATCGAGAACGATTTCTTTCAGGTCCGCTTTGATGAGGATGGGACGATTTTTAGAATTTACGACAAAAAGAACGGCCGCCAGGTCATAGAGGAAGGCAACAAGTTCCAGTTGTTCGAAGATGTGCCGGGACGTTATGCCGCCTGGGATATTGTGCCCATGTATAAAGACCGCGAGTTTGAGCTTCCCCCTGTCGAGCGTTCTGAAATCGTTGAAAACGGCCCGGTGAGGCTTGTTCTGCGGCAGGAACGCAGCTTTATGAAATCGAAGATGGTGCAGAACATCATCCTATGTCGCAGTCTGCCACGGGTAGATTTCGAGACGGAGATCGAGTGGGGAGAGCGAGATCGGCTACTGAAGGCTGGCTTTCTGGTCAACGTGAACGCCATGAGAGCGGCCTACGATATGTCCTACGGCTACATTGAGAGGCCGACGCACGCCAACACATCGTGGGACGCGGCCAAGTTCGAGGTTTGTGGTCACCAGTGGGCTGATCTTTCGGAGGGCGACTACGGGGTGAGTCTGCTGAACGGTTGCAAGTATGGATACGACATCTTTGGCAACCGTATGCGGTTCACGCTGCTCAGGGGGCCGCAGTCCCCGGACCCGACGGCGGATTTGGGACACCATTCGTTCACCTATAGCCTCTATCCCCATCAGGGTGACTGGCGACAGGCCGAAACACCGCGCCGGGCGTGGGAGCTCAACGATCCGCTGATGGCCATTCCCATAGGAGGTAGGGCAAGATCCCATCTTGCCCTACCTCCTACTGGCTCTTTCCTGTCCATCGTCAGTGATCATGTCATGATGTCGGCGTTGAAAATGGCAGAAGAAGGAGATGGGCTCATTCTCAGGCTCTACGAAGACCAGAACCGACGCGGCCCGGTGAAGGTCACGTTTCCTTCGGCTACGCTCAGGACGAGTTTCCATCCCCCTTCTCGTGCCGTAGAGTGCGATCCGTACGAAAACGAAATTGGCCAGGCCGATATCGTTTCCGGCTCTTTATGCTTTGACATCAAACCATTCGAAGTGAGGACGTTTAAGCTGTATTTTGACCAGTGAATGAATTGAAAAGGGAGGAATGCAAAATGTCTGCAGAAATCAGAAGAGCGACGGGTGACGCGAGCTGGTTTGTCCACGATCGGTTTGGTATGTTCATCCACTGGGGCCTTTATGCCCTCCCCGCCCGGCACGAGTGGGTGAAAAGCTACGAGCGCATGACGAACGAGGAGTATCAGAGGTACTTCGACCACTTTGACCCCGATCTGTATGACCCGCATGCCTGGGCGCGCGCTGCCAGGGACGCCGGGATGAAGTACTTCGTCATCACCACCAAGCACCACGAAGGCTTTTGCCTGTGGGACTCCAGGTACACCGACTACAAGGCGACGAACACGCCGTGCGGCAAGGACCTCTTGAGGCCCATGGTCGAGGCCTTTCGCTCCCAAGGATTGCGCATCGGGTTTTATTATTCGCTGCTGGACTGGCATCACCCCGATTTCCCCACTGATTGCCGTCATCCCATGCGCGACAATGAGGCGCATCGGCAGCAAGACGCGCACCGCGACATCAGGAAATACGCCGAGTACCTGCACGCGCAGGTGCGGGAGCTGCTGACGGACTTCGGCCAGGTGGACCACCTCTTTCTCGATTTCTCCTATCCCGGCGAGGATGGCAAGGGCAGGGATGACTGGCAGTCGGAAGATCTCGTCAAGATGATCCGAGAGCTGCAGCCCAACATCCTCGTCAACGACCGGGCTGATCTGCTGGACACCGACTGGGGCTGGGATTTCAGAACGCCTGAGCAATTTATGCCGCGCGAATGGGTCAAGGTAGACGGACAGCCGGTGCTCTGGGAGACTTGCCAGACCTTCTCCGGTTCGTGGGGCTATCACCGCGACGAGGCGAGTTGGAAGAGCGTGAAGCAACTCGTGCAGATGCTCATTGACACAGTCAGCAAAGGGGGGAACCTCTTGCTGAACGTCGGGCCGACGGCCCGCGGCGAGTTCGACGAGCGGGCGATGGATCGGTTGTCGGGCATAGGCAAATGGATGAAATACCACCACAGATCCATCTACGGCTGCACACAGGCGTCCGAGGCATTCACGGCCCCCCAGGACTGCCGACTGACCTACAACCCCGACACGAATCGGCTGTACGTGCACGTGTTTGCCTGGCCGTCCAAGGAGCTGCACCTGGACGGTTTCGCTGGCAAGGTCAAGTACGCCCAGTTGTTGAATGACGGGTCCGAGATCCCGTTTGTGGAACGGCCCTCGTGGCAGGCAAGCATGGAAGGCACAGCCCAGGATACCCTCGTCTTGCAGCTTCCTGTGCAGGAGCCCAGCGTGGCCGTACCAGTGATTGAGTTATTCCTGTAAGGAGATCAAATGCCTCATCAAGCTTTCGTCGTTTCCCACACTCATTGGGACCGTGAGTGGTACCAGACCTTCCAGGAGTTCAGGATTCGTCTGGTCACGCTGGTGGACAGGCTGCTGGATATTCTGGCAAGCGATCCCAGCTACCGCCACTTCATGCTGGATGGGCACTCTATCGTGGTCGAGGATTACCTCCAAATTCGACCCGAACGCGAGCCCGACATCCGGGAGCAGGTTCAGCCGGGTCGGCTGCTCATCGGCCCCTGGTACGTGCTGCCCGACGAGTTCCTGGTAAGCCCGGAGGCCCTGATCCGCAATCTGATGCTGGGCCAGCGGGTATCCCGGCGCTTCGGCGGGCCGATGTCGGTCGGCTATATCCCGGACTCCTTCGGACACATCAGCCAGTTGCCCCAGATTCTGGCCGGCTTTGGCATCCGCGACGCGGCTGTCTGGCGCGGCGTGCCCGACTTGCCGACTGAGTTCCTGTGGCAGTCGCCCGACGGAACGGCCGTCCTGACCCTGTACATTCGCGACGGCTATGGCAACCTGGCCTGGATGCCCCACGACCCGGACGGTTTCGCCCAGATGGTGCGTCAGGCGGCGGGTAGCCTGGTCCCTCACGCCACCACTGACGCCGTCCTCTTGATGAACGGCATGGATCACGTGGGTCCCTCCCCTGACCTTCCGGCCCTCATGGCCGCAGCAGAAGAGCGCCTGCCAGACGTGAAACTCGTCCATGGCACCCTGCCCCAGTACGCCGCCGCCGTGCGCGCCGCGAATCCCAGACTGCGAACAGTTCAAGGTGAGTTCCGCTGCTCGCAGCGATCCAACATCATCCCCGGCGTGCTGTCCGCCCGGATGTGGATCAAGCAGCGCAACCGCGCCTGTGAGATGCTGCTGGAGGGCTGGGCGGAACCATTCAGTGCCTTTGGGGCCTGGTTGGATGCGGATCAGCGAGTCGGTGAGTCAGCGAATCATGCCCTGGTGCGCCATGCCTGGAGCCTGCTGCTTCAAAACCACCCTCACGATTCCATTTGTGGCTGCAGTGTGGATCAAGTCCATGAGGAAATGCGGTTTCGCTTCGACCAGGTGGAGCAAATCGGCGAAGAGGTCACGCGGCGCAGCCTGACGAGCCTGGTAGGGCACATCGCGACCAAGCTTAGCAGAGGCGGCTCCCATGCCTGTCCTGAGCATAGCCGAAGGGCCGCCGAGCCGCAGGCGTGGGAGCCTGCTCTGCTTCAAGCTGTTGATCTAGTCCAGCCTGCCCCGTATGTGCCCATTGTCGTCTTCAACCCCACCGATGGGCCGCGTACCGACCTGGTCCGGGTGCAGGTGCAGATACCACCTGCCTGGCCGGGCTACGAGCTGGTAGACGAGGAAGGCCAACCCGTGCTGTGGCAGCAGTCGGGCGAGGAGAAACTCGATTTCTCCCTCTTGGGCATTAACCACGAGGACCTATTGATGCGGCTGATGCAGGAGCACCCTGGGCGGGTGGGAGGACAGGGGATCGTGAGACTCAGGTATCATCAGGGCAAAGCTGGCCCGGTGGTGATGGCCACCCTGAGCGCCCACGGTCAGCCCAGTCTGGCCCAGGTGGAGGCCGCTCTCGCCGATGTGCGGTCTCGGCTGCGCGCGGCCGGGAAGCCTCCACAGCTAGATGTAAGACTGGCTCCCCAGGCAGCCCTGACATTCGTGGCGCGAGACGTGCCGGGCCACGGCTACCGCACCTACTTCCTGCGGCCTGGTCCCGCGCGCCCAACGCCAGGGGTGGAAGCTGGAACGTTGAGCCACGCCTTGAGCGGAGCGAACGGGATTCAGAACGAGTTCTACCACGTCGAAGCCGACCCGCTGGATGGGACCATCACCCTGCGCGACAAGACCACCGATATCGTTTATCGCGGGCTTAACCGTTTCGTGGACGAAGGTGATCGGGGAGACGTGTACAATCATTGTCCAGTGGAGCAAGGTGTGGTGGTGGACGAGCCGGCCCAGCCACCGCTGGTGAGGCTGTTGGAAACAGGCCCAGCCTGCCAGACGCTGGAGATTGCCCTGCGCTATCGCGTGCCGGCCCGGCTGACTGCCTCCCGCCGCGCCCGGCTGGCCAGACGAGTCACTCTCCCCATCACCACCCGGGTCAGCCTGGCCGCTGGCGTTCGCCGCGTGGACTTCGAGATCACGGTCAACAACGTGGCTAGGGATCACCGGCTGCGCGTCTGTTTCCCCACGCCCGTCAAGACCGATGGCTTCCGCACTGAGACACCCTTCGACGTGGTCGAGCGTCCGCTGGACTTGCCCACGGAGACCAGTGATTGGTCAGAGCAGCCCGATCCCACGCATCCGCAGCGCACCTTCAGCGACGTGAGTGACGAGCAGGCCGGGCTGACCCTCATCAACCGTGGCCTGCCGGAGGTGGAAGCGCGGCGCGAGCCTGACGGCACGACGCTGTTGCTTACGCTGCTGCGCTGCGTGGGTTGGCTCTCCCGCGCCGACATGCCGGTGCGGCCCGGACACGCTGGCCCAGGTCTCCATCTGCCTGGCGCTCAATGTCTGGGCGTGCACACCTTTCACTACGCCCTGGTCCCGCACGGCGGCGACCGGGAGACGCCTGGCTGGCTCTCTACCTTCCCGCAGGCTTACGCCTTCAACGCTCCCATGCGCGCAGTGGTGGCCGAAGCTCACGACGGGCCGCTGCCGGCCGCCATGAGCTTCGTAGAAGCGAGCCCCGCCGTCGTTGTCGTCAGTGCCATCAAGCGGGCTGAGCAAGGTGACGGGCTGATCGTGCGTGTCTGGAACGTCGCT
>CAZQDO010000320.1:6655-6903 GCA_964592085.1 uncultured Anaerolineae bacterium
CTTCCTGGCTGACCTGACCGAGTGCCCCGGACAGCAATTGAGCCTGGATACGGACAACGCCTTCAGGCTCGACTTGCGCCCGCGCCAGGTTCAGACGGTGCTTTTTGAGTAGTGACCGGTAGTGACGGCTTTAGCCGTTTTGGTAGGAGGCAGAAACATCCTACCCTCACCCTAACCCTCTCCCTGCGAGGGAGAGGGGACGTGCTCCCTCGCCCCGTTGGGGAGAGGGCTGGGGTGAGGGGAAGTTT
>CAZQDO010000321.1:0-5955 GCA_964592085.1 uncultured Anaerolineae bacterium
CAGCTACTTCGACGTTTTCAGCCGCCAGGCAGTGACTGTGGGTCAGGACTACTACGGCAACTCCATTAGCAACATTTATTGGGGGATCAAGAACTACGTCGAGGGGGGCAGCTATCTGGGCATCCTGCCTCTCCTCCTGGCCGTGATCGCCGTTTTCAGACGGCGCAACAAATACGTCTGGATTTTCGCTGGCCTGGCTGCTATCTCCCTGGCTTTTGTCTTCGGCACGCCTCTCTATGCCCTGCTCTATTACCTCCTGCCCGGCGTCAAGCAGTTGCACTCACCGTTCCGCTGGATATTCCCCTACACGCTGAGCGTGGCGGTGCTGGCGGGCATCGGGGCGCATCATTTGGAGAGGAGGAGGTGGGAAGGCTTCCTCTCTACTGCCAGGTTAGGATGGCTGGCCCTGCTGGCTGGTCTCGGCGTGGTGGCTGCCCTGGGCCTTAGCTTCATCTTCTCGGATACCGCTATCCCCCTGGCCGAGCGGGCCATGCTCAGCCTGGCCAAGGCTCCCGAAGCCTTCGCCGATGGGCGAATGTTTTACTCCTACGAGTTCCGCAACCTGCTCATCTTCGGGCTATTTGTTGCTTCCAGCGGAGTGGTATTGCTTGTCGCTCATTCCTCTCTTCGACTAGGTAAGTATGAGGTGTGGAAGCCCCTGGCCTTGCTGGTGCTGATCTGCGACCTTTTCGTTTTTGGCTACGGCTTCAACCCGGCCGCGGATCCCAATATCCTTGATTTCAAGCCGCCAGTTGTAGAATTCCTCCAGCAGGACAGGGACCTCTACCGCATCACTACCTATAATGCCCCCGGCGAGAAGACCTTTCACGCCAATGTGGGCATGTTCTATGACATCAGCGATGTGCGCGTCTACGATTCCATTATCCCCAAGCAGTATGCCGATTACATGGGCCTCATCTACGACCAGACAGAACTGCAATACAACCGCATCGCCCCTATCTACACCGACCACCGCCAGGCTTTGGACTCACCGCTATTGGATCTGCTCAACGTCAAGTATGTCCTGACCACTCAGGAGATCGAAAGCCCCAAGTACACCCTGGTCTACGACGAGGAGCTGCGCGTCTACCGCAACGAGGCGGCCATGCCCCGCGCCTTTTCCCTGCCTGCGAGCTGCGCCGTCGTGACCGACGACGTGGCAGAAGCCTTGAGAGCCTACGACCCGCGCCAATATGTGATTCTTGAGCAGCAAGCAGCCAGTACCCAATACCCAATACCCAATACCCAAACCTGCAACCTGCAACCTGCAACCGTTACCTCCTACACCCCCAATCAGGTCTTCATTGACGTGGAGTTGGAAGAGCCGAGCTTCCTCATCCTGGCTGATAGCTACTTCCCTGGCTGGAAAGCTTATCGCCGACCCCGGGGAGCAGGGGAGAGCGAGGAGCAGGAGTTGGAGATCCTCCGCGCCGACGGCAATTTCCGAGCGGTTTCCCTCCCGGCGGGTCAGTGGACGGTGCGGTTCAAGTACACGCCGATGTCCGTCAAGCTGGGGCTGTTCGTCAGCTTCATGGCCGGATTGGTGCTGGTCTTGCTGCTGGGCTACTGGCTGTGGAGGCGTTTCTATCGAGAGAGCGTCGAGGGCTCTGACGCCGGGCGGGTGGCCAAGAACAGCCTGGCTCCCATCGTCCTCCAACTGGTGAACAAGGCCATTGAGACCGCCTTTGCCGCGCTGATGCTGCGCATCCTGGCCCCTGAGGACGCTGGTAAGTACTACTTTGCCATCACCATCTGGGTCTGGCTGGACATCTTCACCACTTTCGGGTTGAACATCTTGCTGCAGCGGGAAGTGGCCAAGGATCGCGTTCTGGGCAACCGGTACCTGGCCAACACGACCATCCTGCGGCTGATCCTCATCGTCATAGCCGCGCCTCTCTTGGTCGCCTTCATTGGCGCGTATCAACTCCGCTACCCACTAGCTAGCGATACTATCGCCGCCATCGTGCTTTTGGCTCTGGGCCTGCTCCCCGGCAGCCTGGCCAACGGCTTCACCGCCGTCTTCAACGCTTTCGAAAAGATGGAGTACCCGGCGGCCGTCACCACTGTGACAACCGTGTTAAAAGTCGTGTTGGGCACCCTGGTCTTGTTGCAGGGTATGGGCTTCGTTGGCCTGGCAGGGCTCTCCATAGCCATCAACGCCGTCACCGCCGTCATCCTCCTCTCCCTTTTGATCCGCCACGGCTTCCGACCGCGCCTCGAACTCGACTTCTCCCTGCAGCGCCAGATGGTTGGCCTCTCCTGGCCCCTGATGCTCAACAACCTGTTCTCCTTTTCTTTCTTCAAGGTTGACGTTTTCCTTTTGGAGAGGATGCAGGGGAATATGGTGGTCGGGCTGTACAGCGTGGCCTACAAATTTATGGACGCCCTGCAAATCCTCCCCGCCTCCTTCACCATCGCTGTCTTCCCCCTCATGTCCCGCTATGCGGCCTCGGCCAAGGACTCGCTTCTCAGGGCCTATCTCCTGTCCGTCCGCCTGCTGGTCATCATCGCCCTGCCTGTTGCCATTGTCACCACCGCCCTGGCCGAGCCTTTGGTCTATCTCCTGGGCGGCTCCCAATACCTCCCCGATTCGCGCATTGCCCTGCAACTGATGATCTGGTCCATACCTGTGGGCTTCATCAACAGCGTCACCCACTACGTCCTCATTACCCTGAACCAGCAGCGCTTCTTGACCAGAGCCTTTGCCATCGGTCTGGCCTTCACCGTCGTAGCCAACCGCATCTTCATCCCCATCTACAGCTATCGCGCTTCGGCCCTCATCCACCTCTTCTCCGAGCTGGCTCTGCTGCTGCCTTTCTACTATTGCCTGCGGAGGCATCTGTCCCCCGTATCCTGGGGGAGGCTGCTCTGGCGGCCCGCTCTGGCTGCCGCACTGATGGGGGGGCTGATGGTGCTGTTGCGCGATGCAAGTCTCCTCCTGACTGTGCCCTTGGGTGGGTTGGTTTACGTCCTGGCCTTGATCCTACTGAGAACCTTCAGTGAGGAGGAAATAACCTTATTCAAGGGCTTGTTATCTTTCAATTCTTGGAAGGTTAAGCCAGCCTCTGATCTGCGCCCAGAGGCATAGTAGTGCCCAGTGCTCAAATAGACCCATGCATGTCCAGGTTGACCAGAGCGTTAAGATCGGTGATACCAAGGACCCTACGGTTCTAGCATTCTCAGATAGCGCAAGCTTCTCAATTCTAATTCCTGCTGAGGTTAAGCGAGCGTGTTTGAGAGAACTGCGTAGCCGGGGAAAATCGGGGACTACTCTCTATCTACAACTATTTGCTGTTGCCTTGTTTCTGCTCTTGAAGGGGCATCTGGATAAAATCACGCTGATCACCATTGACCTTGAGTACCCTGGCCATAGCGCGGCTATAAAAGAGTACCTCCTAAACCTTTTCACCAGGGCCGGTTCTACCGTCTCTGGTGAGATGATCAGGTTCCAAAGGATTGGAAAACGATCGCCTGCCCATGACAAGGCACTCTATACCCTTCGTGGTGAACTCCAGCCAGACAGGACTATCACGACTGAGGAGTTGCTGGCCCAGTTCAAATAAAAAAGACCGGGGACTGCCTTGCGGCAGGTAAACCTAGTTCAGCCCACGGAGTGGTTACCGTGAGGTCCCTAGGTCACCCGATCTATGCTCATTATACCAGAAAAGCGGCCATTGTCAAGTTTGTGGCACAGCCTTTGGTACTACACCGCCTTCCTCCCCCGCCTCCACCGACGCCAAATCATCCAGAGGATGATGAAGGGGATGGCAATGACCACCAGGGTAGGCAGGACGTAGATGAGCAGCCAGATGGCGGCATCTACGAGGCCCTGGAAGGTTCTGACCAGGCTCCGCAGCGCATTGGCCGCGGTACCGGACGGCTGCCAACCGGCCACTACGATGGGCTTGGCCAACACGTCGGGGATCAATTCGACATTGATGGTGGCCATGGCCGTCATCTTCTCCAGGTATTGCATCCGCCCCTTGACCTGCTCGATCTGGCTTCTGATGCTGGTGAGCTCCCGATGCACGGCCAGAACGTCCTCGGCCTTGCTCGTCCGCTCGCGCACTTCGGTGAGGAGAGCCAACAACTCCGTCTCGGTGGCCTCCAGGTTGCGCAACTGGGAATCGAGGTCGGTGTACTCCTCAGTCACGTCCTGGGTGGAGACGTTTCTGCTCTCGACCCGGAGGGCCAGGTCCTTGAGGCGGGCCATGGCCGCGTCGAATTCTCCGGCCGGCACGCGGATGGTCAGGCGAGCCCGCAGTTGCTCCTCCTGGTACCAGGAACTGGAGTTGACCACATAGCCCTCCAGCTCTTTAGCGATGGCCTCGACCTCCTCCAGGCTCTCCTCCGCGTCCTTCACGATCAGAGAGACATCTCCCGTCCAGATGATCATGCGCTCTTCGACGGATGCCATCTCCCAATCGGTGTCGGCCTGGGGGGCTACGGGGGCACGCAAGCCTGCCATTTCATCCTCGGTTACTATCCTCTCAACCATCACTTCTTTCGCGACCGACTCAGAGGCAGGGGCGCGTGCTGCGGAACAGGCCACGGCGGCAGTTAGCACAGCCACAACAGCGACAAAACAGAATACCTTTCTCATTTCGTTCATCTCCTTTCACGGCGGGGCTAATGGATTAACGAGTAGTGAGTGAATGGGTTGCGTCTGTTAACTCGTTAACTCGCCCCTTAATCTCACTTATGAGACGCCACAAAGGATCAAATGGTTCCCCGTACTTCACCACCCGTATGTCAAACGCATGATGAGCCGCACTGGCAGGCCCTTCTCCACCATCCTGGCCTGAGTGACTTCGATGGGGTACGGGATACGCCGATATTCCAGGGTGAATTCATCGGAATCGAAGATAGCGTAGCTGGCACGGGGGTCGCCGTCGCGAGGCTGCCCCACGCTGCCAGGGTTGATGATCAATCGCTCTTCGCCCAGGACCAGGGGAGCATTAAGAGATGGGATCATCGCATCGCAAGCCCGGTTGGGGTTTTCGGGATGATGACGATAGATGATCGGGACATGGGTATGCCCTACCAAACAAAACCTGGAGTCGAAGTGCTCAAAGCTGGCCTCGGCGACAGAAGGACTCAGAACATACTCCCAGATGGGATGACGAGGGCTCCCATGTACCAGCGTAAAACCTTCCTCAACAAGATGCTCAGGAAGAGTCCCCAGGTATCCCAGGTTTGAAGGCGACAACTGTTTCCTGGTCCAAAGGCAAGCTCTCTTGGCATCGGGATTGAAATCCTCGGTATCCATCTTGCCCAGTGCCGCCCAATCGTGATTGCCGACCACGCAAACGTGAGGTAAATCCTGCAGCCGCTCGACGCACTCGTTGGGGTCGGGGCCATAGCCTACCACATCGCCCAGGCACCAGATCCTGTCGAAAGGGCCGGCGTCAGCAAGAACGGCCTCGAAAGCTGCCAGGTTGGAATGTATGTCAGAGATGATCAGGTAGCGCATGCCGTATCCTTAAACCAGCAAGCCTCAGCGGGCCCAAATCCTGAGCAGGGCGGGCTCCCACGCCCGCGGACCGGCGGCCCTTCGACAGGCTCAGGACAGGCATGGGAGCCGCCTCCGCTGGGAATCCTGGATCTACTGAGCCTGAACGATGCTGGCGATTTTCTGCCCCAGGTGTACACTGTAGTTCATGCCCCGGTCCTCAGGGTAGATCTGGGTGGTGTTGGCGAGATACAGGCCCTCGATAGGAGTCCGATGGTCGGGTACTTGTTGGGAGTAGTTGCAGGTGACGATGGGCTGCCCCGCGTCGTCGCGGAAGAGCCAGCTCTCCTCTACCCAATCCAGATCGAATTCGGGGTTGATGCGCTGCACGTGAGGCAGATACTCTCGCAGGAGCTCGTCCTGGGAAAGGGAGAAAAGCGGGCTTTCCAAAGACAAGTAGTTGGAGAGATAGAGAACGTGCTTGCCGCCGTAGACCTGGGGCG
>CAZQDO010000321.1:5965-6883 GCA_964592085.1 uncultured Anaerolineae bacterium
TGTGCTCGATGGCGGCGACGAAGGGAATGGTGGGATCGCTGATGTTCATCCAATAAATGTGGCTGAGCGGCCGCTTCAGCTTCAGCACCAGGCAGAGGGCACTCTGATACTTGACGTGACCCAGTTTCCCGACGTAGTCAGGGGGGAGCTCCGGTACCATCTCGGTGAAGACGAAGGAGGGGACGGTGGCAATGATCACATCGCAGTTTCGAGTTTCGAGTTTTGGGTTTCGAGTTGTGAAACCCTTCGTCAAGCTCAGGGCGGCGCGTGAAACGTGAAACGTGAGACCAGTCGCTTTCCCCTCTTCAACGATAATTCGCTCAACGGGCGCTTCAGTGTAGACCTCGCCACCTAGCTCCTTGATCTGCTTCTCCAGCTCATCTATCAGGAGTTGGAAGCTGCCCTCCATGTAGCCCAGTTGCTCCTTTTGCATCCCCTTGGGGCGCGAGCCGAAGCGGAGGCGCATTTTGCCCCAGAACCAGGTCATGGAGACCTCGTCGTAGCTATCGCCAAACTTGCCTCGCAATATCGGCTCCCAGATGGTGCTATAGACACTTTTCCCCGCGTATCTTTCAAGCCACGCTTTGGCCGTGATGCCCTCGTACTTTCGCCAGTCGGTCTGGCGCTGGAGGTAGACGGAGACCAGGCCAGCCCACAGGCGGTTGGGCAGGCTCAAAGGCGTGAACCGCAGCAGATCCAGCGGGGTGACAAAGTCATAGACCTTGCTGCCGCGAAAGAGGCCCACCTGGGAGTCAATCCAGCGCATCCTGGGAGAGAGACCCAGTTCGTCAATGATCTGGATGATGTGGCGGTCGCTGGTGAAGAGATGGTGGTAGAACTTCTCCAGGCGAGTCCCCTCGATGGGGAAAGTGGTAGCCTGGCCTCCCAGTTCCACCCCCTTCTCGAAGACGCCTACAC
>CAZQDO010000322.1:0-6876 GCA_964592085.1 uncultured Anaerolineae bacterium
CGAAAACTTTTCAGGCAGTGTATCAGTCAAAGGAGTGTGTAATGACCGACAAACCGCGAACCGGAAGCGTGACCGCCAAGAACATACGAGCGCGGCGCATCATCGCCGGCGTCGAAATCGAAGGGGCCGCCAGCGACGAGGTGCTCAAGGCCGCCCTGGAGGCCATGGACCGTCTCAGCACCGGAGACGTCGCTGCCTCCGAGAGCCTGGAGGTCAGCGAGGACATTGTGACCGGCTTTCGTTACCTCAACCCCCAGTCGCCCGACCGCCAGGCCTTCGTCGCCGAGTTGCAGGCGCTGCGCGAGGTGCTGGCCGACCTGCAGAAGCAGCCCGAGGCGGCGTCTGAGATTGAAGCCGCAGCTCAATCGCTGGACACCGCCATTGAAGAGGCCGGTAAGAAAGAGCCGCTGGGTAAACTGGTAGTTAAACGGTTGCACGACACTCTGGAGTTCATCACCGACGCCAGCAAGGCCCTAGAGGCCGCCGACAAGGCCGGATCGCTCATTCTCAAGGCCCTCCCGGCGGCCGCGGCACTGTACCAGATTGCCCAAACTCTGTTCTAGTACACCGAGGCGTAAACGGGTCTTTAGTTCGTAGTAACGACTTCAGTCGTTTTTGGGCTGGTTAAGCGACTGAAGTCGCTACTACAAACTATTGGCTTACTTACGCCCAGGTGTACTAGACACAGAGATGGGGCGTATTGCGCCCTTATGCTGTAGATCGACGAGGAGTTGACTCGTGGAAGACGAGCGTGCACAACTCCGGCGCAGGATCAAGGAGATCCAGAGCTGGGATCTAGCACCGGAGACCATCGAGCAAATGCTGACGCCTTTGCTCAAGACGCTGGCCGAGATGGAAAGCAAAGCTGGGTCGGGAGACGTGCCTGTCGAAGGGCATCTCACGGCCCACGTCATCATCACCGGCGCGCAGTACAATATCTACGTCAACACTTACCTGAACGCACCGGGGCGGCCGTCCCTAAGCGAAGACGAGTACCGGGACCTGCTGGCCGAATACCTACGGTTGGTCTACGACACGCACTGCTGGCTTGATATGCAGGGCGTCGAAGAGCGGGGTGGCCGGCCGGTCAGCGCCGAGCTGGATCAGGTATTCATCACCTTGGAGGTAAAGCCCGAGGCCGAAGCTGGGACCACCCGGAAGGGTAGAGGTGAGATGGGGACGGCTGATCTGTTGCGAGACACGCCGGTAGATCCGGTGAGCAGCGACCGGCTGTGGACCCTCGGCAAGCGGCTGGTGGTCGTCGGTGGGCCGGGCTGTGGCAAAACTACCCTGCTCAGATTCTCGGTCTCACAACTGGCCGGGGCGATCCGCGATAACAGGCCGGGCATCGCCCGCCAAAACCTGGGCCTTCCGGACGGGTCCGATCTACCGGTGCCGGTCTTCCTTACTCTGCGTGATTTCGCCCGCTTCTGCCGGAGCGAGGGACGCGCCGTGGACCCCGGCCCGGGGGCCATGCTGCGCTTTATCAACACTCGCGTCAACGAAGACTTCCCCTCCCTCAAGCCGCCCGACGACTTCTTCGAGCGGCTGATGGGGGAGGGGCGCTGCATGATCATGGCCGATGGCCTGGATGAGGTGGCCGATGCCGACGAGCGAGGCATTGTGCGCGACGCCATCCATAAACTGGTGCGCGCTTATCCCGCCAACTACTACCTGGTCACCTCGCGGGTGGCAGCTTACGAAAAACAGGCCGTGCTGGCCGAGAAGTTTCGTCGCCTCGACGTGCGCCCCCTGGAGCCTGAGCAGGTTGATACTCTGGTGGTTCGCTGGTGCCGGGCCGTTTACCCTACCCCGGATGCGGCCGATGCCCAGTCCGCCGAGTTGCAGGCCGCCATCCGCGCCAACCCGCGTATTGGGTCTCTCGCCGATACGCCGCTGGCCGTCACCATCCTGGCTATCGTTCACTACAACGAGCGACAACTGCCGGGCGAGCGGGCCGCCCTGTATGACCGCTGCACCGATGTGTTGTTGCGCGAGCTGCTGCGCGGCGGCGAGGCAGGGCGCGAATTGCGTGTCGTGGGCGCTTCGCCCGAAGACCGCCGTACCTACCTGGCGCTGGCCGCTTTCGAGATGCACAAGCGGGGCCAGGCTGGCGATGAAGGAGACCTGGCTCCTACCGAGATCGAATGCCACGAGCTGGTCGAAATCTTGCAGCCTGCCTTCCAGAGGCGCGACCGCGAACGGGGCGCCCAGGCAGCCACCGACTTTGTGGAGGCTATGCGGGTGCGCGGTGGGCTGTTGACCGAACGGCGTATCGGCGTTTACAGCTTCAGTCACCTCTCATTCCAGGAATTCCTGGCCGCCTATCACCTGGTGGAAGAGATGCCTGGCACCGACCGCTGGCCCTTCATCGAGCATATGCTCACCGAAAGCTGGTGGCGCGAGGTGTTTCTGTTGGCCGCGGGCTATCTGAACATGGGCAGTGTGCGGCGCTCGATGGCTTTCGTAGAGAGCTTGGCCGGTTTGGGCCAGGCTGATGAGGCTCGATGCCGTGCGCTGCAACTGGCCGGCGAGGCACTGCTGGAAATGCAGCCCGGGCGCGTCGAGCAGGCAACTCGTAACATGGTCGTGGATAATCTGGTGGCCACGCTCACTGACGAGCAGATTACGGGCATCTCGCCCCCGACGCGTGCAGCAGCGGGGCTTGTTCTGGGCGGGCTGGGCGACCCCCGCTCTGGCGTGGGAGTGCTCCCTATCCCTCGCAGCGGGAGGGCCGGGGAGAAGCCACTACCCGACCTCCTGTGGCACGAGGTGCCGGCCGGGTCCTTTATGCTGGGGGCCAATCCCGACGAGGATGCCTGGGACGACGAGCGCCCCCAGCACGAGCTGACTTTGCCTACCTTTTACGTGGCTCGTCACCCCATCACCAACGCCCAATTCACGCCTTTCGTTGAAGCCGGTGGTTACGCTGAGCCTCGCTGGTGGACCGAGGCCGGCTGGGCCTGGCGCGATGGCGCCGAGCCGGATCTCTCACAGATTCCTGACCAAGACCTGCGTGGGCGTTACGCCGACTGGCTGGCCAAGCGACCACCTGACCGCCGCCAGCAACCCTTTTACTGGACCCATAAAGACTTCAACCGGCCTAACCAACCGCTGGTCGGTATTACCTGGTACGAGGCCGTGGCGTACTGTGCCTGGCTCACGGAGCAGTTGCGAGTTTCCAGCTCGGAGTTCGGAGTTTCGAGTTTCGGGTTGCCCGCCGACGCTCTCTTGCGACTCGGAACTCAAAACTCAGAACTCGAAACTCTTAGAGTGCGCCTGCCGACCGAGGCCGAGTGGGAGAAGGCGGCCGGCTGGGACGCGGCCGCCCGGCGCAAGAGGGTGTATGCCTGGGGCGACGACTGGGATCCGGGCAAAACCAATGTTGAAGAGAGCCACATCGGGCGGACTTCGGCGGTGGTGGGCCTTTTCCCGGCCGGGGCTGCGGCCTGTGGGGCGTTGGACATGACCGGCAATGTGTGGGAGTGGACCCTGTCGTCGTGGGGAAGTTACGATTGGGAAAAGCCGGGGTTTCGTTACCCCTTTGACGATGGCCGTCCGCAAGCAGGGGCGGGGGGACGGGAAGCACACGACATGGCAGGGTTCCGTGTGCTGCGTGGCGGCTCGTGGGACTTCAATCAGAGGATCGCGCGCGTCTCCTTCCGCTACGGCGCCCGGCCCGACGACTTCATCAACAGTGTTGGGTTTCGCGTAGTTGTCGTCCCTGTCTAGGTTTCTGTTTGCTGTTCTCTGCTTGCTGCGAATTGGTTTTTGGCCTATGCGATGGGCCGTGCATTTTGCATGGGCGACTGTCTTGCGAACACAACCCTCTGATTCAGGAGGCGATCATGGACGAAAATGTCACCAGCGGTGACGTGTCTGCCCGCGATATTCACGCCCGGGACATCATCACCGGCGTCCAGAAAAACTTCACCGTCATCTTTGAAGCGCCTTTCACTCCCCCGCCCGACCTGGAGACTCTGCGAGTGGATTACCTGGCTTACCTGCGGGATAGCTATCAGCACCTGGACATCAAGGGTGTCGTGCAAGTGCAGCGTGTGGCGCCTTCCATCCCCCTGGCGGCCGTATACGTGCCGCTCAAGGCACGCCCACAGCGCGCTGATGCTGGGGAAGGCTGGGCGCGCGTCGCCGGTCGCTATTTGCGCGGTGCGGACCTGTCGGCGGAAGTCATGGTCGGGATGCCGCCGCCAGGCCGGAGCGCGTCGCCGGTCCCGGTGGAGGTGGCCCTGCACAGCGAGCCGGCCGTGGTCGTGCTGGGCGACCCGGGGGCGGGCAAGAGCACGCTGCTCAAGATCATCGCCCTGGCCCTGGCCGATCAGCCCCGAGGCCCGCTGCCCATTTTGCTGCCGCTCAACGCCTACGCTCGCTGGCTGATGAGTAGGGGGGAGGTGAACCTGCTTGACTTTGCAGGCGAGTACTACGCCTCGCGACAGAAGAAACTGGCCCGCGTCGGTGCCCTCTTCGAGGCCGCGCTGCGCGACGGGCAGGCGGTGGTTCTGTTGGACGGCCTGGACGAGGTGCAGACCGAGCGTGCCTTCCTGGTGCGGCTGGTGCAGGACTTCGTGGCCGAATCCGTGCCGGCCCCGGTCGAAAGTGACCGGGCCATCCCCGGCAACCGGGCCGTGGTCACCAGCCGCATCGTGGGTTACGACGAAGCGCCGCTGGCCGGCCGCCAGTGGCGCATCTACACCCTGACCGACTTCGACCGGGCTGACATCGAGCGTTTCGTTTCAGGATGGACACTGGCTTTCGAAATCGGCGTGCACGACGGCGATACCCCGATCGCCCGTGAGGCAGCCGGGCGCGAGCGGCGTGATCTGTTGGAAGCCATATTCACCCGCCCCAGCATCGAGCGGCTGGCCGCCAACCCCCTCTTGCTGACCATTTTAGCCCTTATCAAGCGCACCGGCGTGACGCTGCCGGAGCAGCGGGTGAAGCTGTACGAGCTCTACCTGGAAGCTCTCATCGAGAGCTGGAATCTGGCCCGCTCGCTGGACCAGCATCCGGCCGGCTCTCCGCTGGACTACCTGGAAACGGTGCAGGTGCTGGCGCCGCTGGCCCTTTGTCTGCGCGAGACCAACCCCACCGCCGGTCTGGTGACCCGCCCGCAATTGGAAGACTGGCTCACCGGTTACTACCGGCGTGAGTGGGATCTCTCCCGCGGTCAGGCCCGGGAGCAGGGCCGTGAGTTCCTGGAGGGGGTGCATCGTTACTCCAATCTACTGGTGGAGCGGGGTGAGCGCCAGTATGGTTTTTTGCACTTGACCCTGGAGGAAATGCTGGCAGCCAAGGGGATCGCCCAACTGGCCGACGAGGACCTGGGGGGAGCGGAGCGGGTGATGGCGCGCCACCTGGCCGACCCGGCCTGGCGCGAGACGCTGCTGCTGGCGGTGGGGGCCATCGGCGTGGTGCAGCAGCGACCGGCCGCCGCCGGTAAGTTGCTGCTGGCCTTGCTCAAGAGCCAGGTGGAAGGAGTTCCTCGTGGCGCCAACGTGACCCTGGCCGGAGACGCCCTGCTGGACGCGGGCGAGGTCGGCGTGGGCCGGGCGGCGGCGCGCGTCATCGCCGCGTTGGTGGACACCATGCAAGACTCGGCCTGCCACATCCGCGAGCGGCGTGATGCCGGCCTCTTGGTGGGTCGCCTCGATTGGCGACCTGAGCCAGAAGAGGGAGACCTGCTACTGGTCCCCGACGACCCGGCCTCGCCTCCCAGCGGCTTGGACGCCTTCCGCCCGGTGGAGGGTATCTGGTTCGGCAAACACCCGGTCACCAACCTGCAATATGCCCGTTTTATAGCCGCTGCTGGCTACCAGGAGCGGCGCTGGTGGACCGAAGATGGCTGGACCTGGCGCACCGGGCGCTACGACAGCCAGGCGCCGGACTATATGCAGGACTTGCTGAAGGGACGCCCGCCGGAGAAGCGGGACCGGCCCTTTGGGTGGGGGGATCGCGGCTGGAACAGCCCTTTGCAGCCGGTAGTGGGCGTCACCTGGTTCGAGGCACTGGCCTATTGTGCCTGGTTGACGGAGCAGTTGCGAGCTAAAACGCTGAAATTGCACGCATGGCGTGATGGAAAACTCACCGCTCAAGTCTCGGAACCCGAAAGCCTCGCGGTACATCTGCCTGCCGAGAAGGAGTGGGAGGACGCCGTCGGAGGTTGGGGGGAATACGCCTGGGGAGATATCTTTGACCCGACTCGTCTCAATTGCGCTGACGGCTGGGCCGGACGTGATCTGAGCCAATTTGAAGATTGGCAGAAATGGTTTGAGTCTGAGGCGCGGCGGGAAGCCGGCACGACCGCAGTAGTAACCTTCCCTCATGGATGCAGTAAGCGTGGGATATGGGACGGAAGCGGCAACGTGTGGGAATGGATGGCCAACTCCTATGAGCCGGGCGGCGATGCCATCGCGCTGCGTGGCGGCTCGTGGGGCAACAGTCGAAGGAGCGCGCGCGTCTCCTTCCGCCTCAGCACCCAACCCGACTTCTTCGGCGATGTTGGGTTTCGCGTAGTTGTCGCCCCTGTCTAGGCTTCTGCTTGCTGTACCCTGGTTGCTGCGAATTGGTTTCTGGCCCATGCAAGAGGCGGAGCATATTGCGGCCCGTTGAATCCCGCCGCAGGCGGGTCGCGGGCGGCAAAAATAGGGGCCTGGTGGCGATGGGTCGCGTAATTGGTTTGTTATGTGGCGGCCCAGCTTGGTGACGAAGATGCTGCCCGGGGGCTGACCTGATTTGCGCCGGCCTGGGACGTTGGCAACCGCACTCAGGTGCTTGACACCCGCCCCTGCTTCTGATACGCTTCACCAATGAAGACGAATGACGAAGGACGGAAGACGAACCACCAAGGACCAAGGACGA
>CAZQDO010000323.1:0-4673 GCA_964592085.1 uncultured Anaerolineae bacterium
GTACTGTTCGGCAAGCATCAAAGGGGCACTCAAGCCCTCGCCCAGTCTTGAGGCACCTCGGTTACTCCGCCGAGGTAGCTTGGTAGGCTTGCGTCAGGAGTCCTAGTACTGAATATCCACCGGAGTGCCCACCTCCGCCCAGTTGTACAGCGTCGCGGCGTTCTCCGTGGAGAGGATCACACAGCCGTAGGACACCGGCTGGCCCAGGTACCCATCCCACAGGATGCGCCCATCAGCCATGATGGGCAGGGCGTGAATGCCGTTCTGGAGGCTTCCCGCCCAGTAGATCCCCAGCCAATACGGCATCTGCAAACCCCACGTATAGGCGTAGGCGTTGGGGACCTTGTTCAGCACCTGGAAATGGCCGGGGATGGTGGCCGCCCCGGGCATCCCGGTGGAGGTCACCCAGGAGTAGAGCATCGCGCCGTCCTGGTAGACGTACATGTGCTGCTCCGAGAGGTCGATGACGATGCGCTTGTTGCTCCCGGTGGGCTGCGGCGCCGGGGCGGGAGCGGGAGAGCTACCCCCGGGGATGACCAGCCTCTGCCCCACGTAGATGAAGTTGGCGTTGGCCAGGCGGTTCGCATCAACGATAGCCCAGGCCGTGACACCGTTGCGCACGGCGATGGAGCTCACCGTGTCGCCCACCTGCACCGTATAGTAGCCAGTGGTACTGGACGGAGTCGATGAGCTGGGTGACGCCGGCACGGTGCCACCGCCGGGGATCAGCAGGCGCTGGCCCACGTAGATCAGGTTGGCGCTGGCCAGCCCGTTGGCCTGCACCAGGGCCTGGGTAGTGGTGCCGTAGCGAGCGGCGATGGCGGTCAGCGTATCGCCCCGGTTGACCACGTAGTAGGAGTTGCCCTGCGCCGGCGCCGAGCTGCCCCCGGGGATGGTCAACCTCTGACCAACGTAGAGCAGGTTCATGTTCACCAGGTTATTGGCGCTGGCGATGGCCTCGGGCGTGGTCCCGTACCGGTTGGCGATGGCGGTGAGATGCTCTCCCGCCTGGACCACGTGGATCGTGCCCTGCCGCCCCGGAGTGGCACCGAGCGGCAATGGCGCCGCTAGGAGCATGACACTCACCAGCACGAGTGCAGGCACGGCTGGCCACTTGCGCACGCTCAGTCTGCTTCTCACGTGTCAACTATACCCGCTTTCACCACTACTGTCAGACGCAACCGACTGGAACGGATGACCGCAGTGGCGCGGCTGGCATTACGCGAGGCAACGGGGATGGTACCTGCGGCAAGTCTTGTGGACAGTGGGTGAAGCGATCGCTTCCCGCCGCCGTCTGTGCGCCCGATCAGCAGGCGCCGGACACTGGCATCAACATGAGCCGCGCGCTCTGTTGCCACGCCGCGCTGGGAAACAATGACGACGCAACAGCAGGTGGCCCGGCGTGTAGCACTTGGCGCCCAGGAGTCGGCGGGGGTGGCCGTCATCACTGGCTCGATGCTACGGACTGGCTTGCTGTAGGCCGTTCGACATCAAGCAACCCCTCTACACGATTCGGTGTTTCAGGAAGTCGCCTGGTTGGAGCTTCTTCACGATCTTCCAGTCATCTTCCGTTATCTTCTTGCCTCTGAAGTCGAACCCCTCCCACTCGGCGAACCTGTATAGGAAGCTGAGCGACGACTGATAGTAGAGAGTGTTGTCATACAGAATGAAAATATCACCCTCATTGCGCATCGGCGTAGCGGATTTGATGGACGGCTTGGGCGCCGGGGCAACTGGCTTCAGTGACTCCATGTCCGTTAGCTCGATCTCTATGATACCATTCTGCCTGGCGAGGAATAGACCCGTTTCAACGTCAGGGAGCACATGAGGGATAGCAGCCTGATCAACCCAGAACCATGAGGCGATCGCTGGGACTGAAACTACTTGATTCACCAACTGGCGCTGCTGAACCACCGCGATGGCTCGACGAGTCTTGACAGTGATACCCATGCCACTGATCTCTTCAAACCAGTCTGGAATGTGCGGCAAGAGTGGCCAGAAGAACAGGGCGAGGATCATGGCAGCAGCGAGGGTTCGGAATTCCGGCGAGTTGGGAGAGGCCAAGACAACGACCAGCATTAGAATAATCGCTAGTAGTGAGGTCCAGACTAATGGAAACCGCGATGTTGAGTTCTTCTTGCTGCCCCTGCGTTCCGTCATCCGGCACCTCCCGCCTGTGTGGTGATCGCGCGGCCGACCATTGAGTGGACCGCGCCGTTCCTGCCTACCGGGCCGGTTCAGCCGCCAACGTAACCGGCAAGGTGCAGCGGCCTGTCGGCCCGCCCTTCTAGTATCTCTCACCCGTCGTAGAACAATAGTCCCCGCCCGGCGTAACCGCAAGATCATGCGGCTTTCCACCAACCACACGTGTACCCTCGCGGCAGAAATCACTTTGCGCCTTTGATACGATCTCTATTGGTCTGCGAGCAATCGCAAGATAGGTCTCCACATGGTGTGGATTGGTCAGCTTCCCTCGCTGCCCAAGTTGCCTGACCATTTCAAATATGGCCTGCGCTGCCACGTTGAACATACCTGGATCACCGTTGTTGTACACAATCATGCCACCTCGCTGATGGAGGTATCTCTGTACCTCCAACCGATACCTGGGTTCACGATGCTCGGGAGAGGCTGGGACGTTGGCGATGGTGTGATACGTCTCGCGGGATAGACCGACACCTGTGGGGCGCAAGCTCCCATACGTCGGATCAACCCAATTCGATATGAGGAATAACTCCGGTATCCAGTAATTGCTGATGTACTCGTACGCGGTGAAGTGGATTCCTATCCCGCCATCAATCCGGTTGGTGAAGTCCATATTTGAGATCGCGTCATCGAGTCTCTCGGTGATCCTCTGTGCAAATTCCTCGGGTCCAGAGTCTTCCCCTGCACTGTTGACTTGTTCGTCCAACCAATCGGGCGTAGACCAGTTGTGTCCAGGGTGCTTTGCCAGACCCCAGTATGACATCGCACCGCGCCAACGGTGCACAGCGATAATCTTGGAACGCTCCCATTCACCTGGCTCGTAGATTCCGCCCTGTCTTCGTTTCGTAATCAATGAATCTGACGCGTGAACTGTACAAGATCGGGTGATTACAGCAGATATGACAGTCATCAAGTTCCCTCCCTGGCCATTGGTCGTCCGTTGTGGTCGCCGCAATATCGTGGAGCGTCACGTCCTCAAGGTGGGCGGGCTGACTATTGAGTAGACCCGACGCCTTCGGTCTGTCGGGCGGCTCCAGGCGCGGGTGTAGCCGACCGGCTGCGGCGAGCTGTCGGGCAGCACCGATTCTCCAGAAGTGGGATGGATCGGTTAGTCGCGGACACCGACCCGCGACAGCAACTGCTCACGGAACTCAGTCAACTTGAGGCCCCCTTCCGTGGCGATTTCGTCCAGCAGAAAGAAACGATTGGTGGTCGGCGACTCTTTTCTGGCCAACGCCAGGTCCAGGTGAAGAACGCCCAGGATGGTCCAGAACTCCACGAACCCCTCTTTGCTCGCTTTCTGATGACTCTTCTCGGCCTCGCCTATCCTGTTGTGCACGTTGGATACGTCGCGGCCGCCCTTGATCTCGATGGCCACCAGGTTGCGCATGGCGCCCGACGGAAGCCGCTCACGAATGCAGATGTCTGGGTCGTTGGCGAACTGAACGAGGACGGTGCGGCCAGCGGCGTTGCGCACCTCGATCTCGCGGTCCGAAGAGGAAAGCGTGGCCGGGGCGACTATCGCCTTGATCAGATGGAAGACCCGTCTGGTCGCCTCGGACCCCAGAAGATTGAGTTTGGCACCCCTGAGCTGGGGACCCAGGGTCAGAAGGGTAGGCTCGTGAATGGAGGATGCGCTAAGCCTCCCCGTGCCGGAGATGAGTTCTTCGGCACTCAGGCAGAGCGCGTGACAGAGGTCACCAAGCTCAGCACCCTGCTTGCTCGACATGGTGCCCCTCACTTCCATGGACTTGAACGGAGCGATACCGTAGTCGCGTGAATAGAACTGCTTCTGGGAGAAGCCTAGCAGGAGCCTGTAGTACCCCAAGAGAGGCGGGCTGGTCCGGAGGAGACAGGGCACAGGAAACAGCACCTCTCCTCTCAGGCCCCACGACGCGACGGTTCGGAGTGCTTCCTTAGGCACCGCCGCCGCAAGCTCGCTGTCCAGTTGCTGAACGTCAAGCCGGGCCACTGTGGCGAGAAGCGCATCGAGCAGAAAGCGGTCCCGCACTTCGTGTAGACGCCTGAAAAAAGCAACTTGCAGGTCGGGCGAAGGTACTCTGATGGGCATCAGCGTTCTCGCGGAGGCGACGTTCCGAACAGCGAACGCTGGATAGTGGCGAGCCTGTCGAGCGCCAACTGCACGTACTCCGGGTTCGCTTCGATGCCGACATACTTCCGGTTGAAACGGTCGCAGACTACACCGACGGTGCCGGAGCCGAAGAACGGGTCGAGGACCCAGTCGTCGGGGGCAGAGCCAGCGAGTATGCAGGGCTCGACCAGGGCGGGAGGAAACGTGGCGAAGTGGGCCCCGGGGAACGGCTCGGTTGGTATTGACCAGACGGTCCTCCGATTGCGGCCATTTCCCTCGGCCACAGAGTCTGGATCGTAGAAATATCGCTCGGACTTCGAGAGAAGGAAGACGTATTCGTGCGACCGGGTGGGCCTATCCTTCACCGACTCGGGCATCG
>CAZQDO010000323.1:4683-6870 GCA_964592085.1 uncultured Anaerolineae bacterium
CTCTCACTGGGTTCTTCTTGTCAGGCGCCCTATAGCCCCGATTTCCACTCGTGAAGCTATCCCCAATATTGAGCCAGAACGTACCGTCCTCCCTGAGAACTCGACGGACTTGCTCGAAGACGGCGACTAGCTTGTGCACGTACTCCTCAGGATCGTCCTCTGCGCCAATCTGGCCACCCATGCCGTAGTCACGGAGGCCCCAGTAGGGCGGTGACGTCATGGCGCACTGAAAGAAGTCATCCGGCAACTGCGCCAGAACCGTGGCGGCGTCGCCCTGGAAGACCATCGATTCTTTCGGGGAGAGCCGGAGATAGGGATCGGGTTCGCGGATGAACTTCATGCAACCCCCTCGGACCAAGAGCACGACTGCCCGGCAACTGCCCTGAAGTGCGTGTCGGCGGTTTGAAACGGCACGCGCCTGAGGGCACCTCGCCACGATGCTTCCCGACTACTGACCGGACTGAACCATTTGACCCGTTCCAGGGCGTCCTGAGACTAAGTGCATCCAGTACGGCATTCCCGGGCCACTGATCTGTCTCGGATCTCGGTTCTGGTACATCGAGTCTCGACGGGCCATCTCGTCTGCGGTACAGGTGCGACGACGTACGTATTATCTGCCGCCAGTCCCTTCTTGTCAACCGGATCAACCAACCGCCTGGAGAGCCGCGCACAGGAGATGATTGATCAAAGCCGCGCCTGTCCCGAGCTTGCCGAAGCGACGCCCCGCGGCTCGGATATCATTCCCATGGCCGCGAACAGGCCCACATCGGCTCCATTAGGCGCCACGTCTGCCTTGCAGCCGCGCACGAGGCGTCCAAGGAGCACCACTGCCGAGGGGCCATGCGGGCCCAACGGGTGGGTCTCTCTGCCCCCCCGAGCCAGCACGCGCTCCGCCGCACCCGTCCCGACCGTGGCCCCATCGGCGGCCAACTCTACCAAGTCAGCTCCAGCGGCACTGCATCTCCCAGAAACACTGGCCAGTCCTGGGAGGCAAGCCACTCTGCCCCAATGGTGAATCGCCGTTTTGTTGACGTCAGAGCGAGCGCCCTCTTTGCTTCGCCACGCCCACAAGACCCCTCCCAAGACGACTCCTTTTCCAAGAACGTTCACTCCACTCTTATCCCCACCTCAGCCAGGGCGTCGAGCATTCGTTGGCGGGCGAGGCCTGGCGTCTTGGTTTTCGCTGCCTTGACCAGGTCTTCCTCCTGAACCACCTCCGAACCCCTTTCCCGGGCAAGGGTCTCGCTGCCTTCGATGATGGTCTTGAGCGCGCGCTGCCGCACGAAGGGAGGCATAGGTGACATGGCATCCTTCACCCGCTGCCAGAGCTCTTCCTCCCAGGGCATGCTTCTCATCGCTTCAATTCCTCCTCGGTGAACCAGCAGGCCTCGTCGGCAGCGGTAAGAGAGCCCGTCTTGGCGAAGACTCTACAGCGAGCCCCACCGCAAACATGGCGGTAATCACAACGCCCGCACTTCCCTTCCAGCCTGTCCCTGTCTCGCAGAACCTGGAAGACTTCTGAAGTCTGCCAGATGTCCACAAAGCTCTGCTCGCGGACGTCTCCGGCCTTCACCTGAAGGACCATGCACGGGTAGACTGTCCCATCGTAAACCACACAGCAATAGCGGCTTCCGGCAGCGCAGCAGCTACGGACGAACTTGGCCAGCACCTCATCCTCGGGCACGGTCTTCTCTATCTCTACCCAGATCTGGGGCAGACCGATGGAGCGGTAGACCATCTCGTCATCCGCCCGCTGGCGAGCGATGTATTCCCCTACGAAGGCACGCCTTTCTTCCACCGTCATCTCAAACTCGGGGTTTTCCTCTCCTCGTCCCGCAGGGATGTAGTCGAAGACCTCTACGGCGTTGCCACCCCATGCCTTCGCCTTATCGGCGATGGCCGCCCACTGCCGCCAACTCCCATGGCGCAGAGTCGGCGCGATCTGAAAAGGAATGCCCGCCTGACGGACGTTCTCGATACCCCGTAACGTTTGCTCCCACGCCCCCTCCACGCCTCGGAAGGCATCGTGCGTCTCTGCATCGGCTCCATCCAGGCTAATGGCCAAACCCTGGATGCCAGCGTCCGCCAACTTGTCTGCCACTTCAGCGGTGATGAGGGTCCCGTTTGTGCCCATGACGGCGGTCAGGCCGGCTTTCCGCGATTGACGCACAAGGTCAAAGACGTCAG
>CAZQDO010000324.1:0-6865 GCA_964592085.1 uncultured Anaerolineae bacterium
GGCAGTGCGAATGGCTTTGACCCACAAGGTGACGGTGCTGACCGGCGGCCCCGGCACGGGCAAGACTACCACGGTGCGAACCATCATCCACCTGCTGGAGGCCAGACGCCGGTCCTACGTTTTGGCTTCCCCTACGGGCCGGGCAGCCAAGCGCCTGAGCGAAGCCACCGGGCGGGAGGCCAAGACCGTGCACCGCCTGCTGGAGTTCTCGCCCCAGAAGGGGTTCCAGCGCAACGAGGGCCACCCGCTGGAGGCGGACATGGTCATCGTGGACGAAGCCTCCATGCTGGGCCTCCTCCTCACCAACCACTTGCTCAAGGCCATTGACCCGGCCAGCCACTTGTTGCTGGTGGGCGACGTGGATCAGTTGCCCAGCGTGGGAGCGGGCAACGTGCTGCATGACATCATTGCCTCAGAGCAGGCGGCTGTGGTCACGTTGGAGGAGATCTACCGCCAGGCCGAAGGCAGTCTGATCGTGGCCAACGCCCACCGCATCAATCGCGGCCAGATGCCCCTGTTCGCCAAAGGTGCCACCGACTTCTTCCTCTTCGTCGAGGAAGACCCCGAAAAAGCGGCTGATCTGGTCGTTGACCTGGTGAAGACGCGCATCCCGCGCAAGTTTGGCTATCACCCTTTCGACGACATCCAGGTGCTCGCGCCCATGTATCGGGGGGCGGTGGGGGTGTCCAACCTCAACGCCCGCTTGCAGGAGGCCCTCAATCCCCCCAGCCTGGCCAAAAGCGAACGACGGCTGCCGGGTCGCGTCTTTCGCCTGGGCGACAAGGTGATGCAGACGCGCAACAACTACGACAAAGAGGTCTACAATGGCGACATCGGACGGGTGGTGCGCCTGGATCTGGAGAACCAGATCATGGTGGTGCGCATAGACGACCGCCCCGTGCCCTACGACTTCAGCGACCTGGACGAGCTGGTTCACGCCTACGCCGTCAGTGTCCACAAGAGCCAGGGCAGCGAGTACCCGGCGGTGGTCATGCCCGTCCTGACGCAGCACTACCTCATGCTGCAGCGCAACCTCCTGTACACGGCGGTGACCCGGGCCGAGGAGCTGGTGGTGCTGGTGGGGACGAAGAGGGCCATCGCTATCGCTGTCCGCAACGACAAAATCGCCCAGCGGCACACCGCCCTGGACGTGCGTCTCAGAGAGCCAGGAAGCTAAAAGCCTATCCGAAAACTGCTCCCGCACCCGTCCCCAGGTGCGGGAATCGGCCCGGGGCCTGCCCTGAGCGTAGCCGAAGGAACGGGCCTCAGAGCGGGTTTTCGGATAGGTACTAAATGGGACATCACCTTCTGTTTGTTGCCAGAAAAATGCACGGGGATACATCAATTTGCTACCGGACACTTTTTCTAAACGGCTCAGAAACCAGGTTTTTCCTCTTTGAACAGACAAGGTGCCGCCCCTGAAACGCACTTTGGTGCGAGAGAGCCGCTTTCTACAGCCAAAAAACCTGGTTTCTCAAAAAGTGTCCGGTAGTGAGTACATCAGTGAGAGGAGAGAGAATCAAGTGATGGATGTTAATGAATTAGTTGCCCTGATCGGTGACGCTGAGCGCGTGTCGATCACAACTGCCGACCGGGAGGCTCACTCCCAGGACGAGTCCTTCCACGAACCGCACCTGCCCGACGTCGTGATCTGGCCTGAGAACGCGGAGGAAATCAGTCGCGTCCTCCGTTGGGCCAATGCGCACCATGTGCCGGTGACCCCGTGGAGCGGCGGCTCCAGCCTGGAGGGGAATCCCATCCCGGTGCAGGGCGGCATCCTGTTGGCGATGTACCGCTTGGACCGCATCCTGGAACTGCGTCAGGCCGACCTGCAAGTGCGGGTGCAGCCCGGCATCGTCTACGATAATTTGAACAAGCAGTTGAGCCGATATGGGCTGTTCTTCCCACCCGCTCCCGGCAGCTCCGACGTGGCCACCATCGGCGGTATGGTAGCCAATAACTCCAGCGGCATACGCGCCGTCAAATACGGCGTCACCCGCGATTACGTCCTGGCGCTGAAGTTGGTGCTGCCTACGGGGGAGATCATCCACACCGGCTCGCACGCGCTCAAGAGCGCCAGCGGCTACGACCTGACGCGCC
Organism: uncultured Anaerolineae bacterium; assembly: GCA_964592085.1. Lineage (GTDB taxonomy): Bacteria > Chloroflexota > Anaerolineae > VGOG01 > VGOG01 > CAZQDO01. The sequence goes on from CAZQDO010000324.1 coordinate 2,101, forward strand.
TCTTCGTCGGTTCCGAGGGCACGCTGGGGGTTGTGACCGAGATCACGCTGCGGCTGCGGGTGGTGTTAGAGAAGGTGGCTGCTGTAGCCATCTTCCCCTCGCCGGCTGAGGCCGCCCAGGCGATCTACGAGATCAACCGTTACGCGCCCACCCCCGCCGGCCTGGAATGGATGGATGAGCACATCGTCGCCCTGGTCAACCGCTGGAAGGAGATGACTCTGCCGGAGCTCCCGATGCTGGTGATGGAGTTCGACGGCACACCAGAGGGGGCGCAGGCCGAGGCAGAGTTCGTGGGCGAAATATGCCGTGACTGCGGCTGCGTGGACTTCCAGATGGGTCAGTCGCCGGTGGAGCGGAACCGACTGTGGGCTGGTCGCAAGGAAGCCCATAACGCCGTCAAGTACCTGCACACCGACTACAACCTCGCCCTGGGGGACATCGTCGTGCCCATCTCCAGGTACCCTGAGGCGGTGGAGCGGATCTACGCGGCGGGCCGAGCGTATGACATCCCGGTCTACACCTTTGGCCACGCGGGCGACGGCAACCTGCACTACGAAGTCTTGATGCGAAAGGGCGACCCAATTGCCCAGGAGCGAGGCGAGGCGATCCACAGCGAGATGGTCAACTATGCCATCTCGGTAGGCGGGACGGCGACGGGGGAACACGGTGTGGGGATCGGCAAGCGGAAGTTTATGGCGGCGGAGCATGGCCCTAGCCTGGAGGTGATGAAGCGCATCAAGTGCCTCCTGGACCCCAACGGCATCCTCAATCCGGGCAAGATCTTTGAGTAGAAGGATTTACGGCATAATCATCACCAGGCGAAGGAGTGTTTCACTTTGGGGGCGAAAAGACCTCTGAGGTTTACTGGCCGATGATTTCTTGAAGGTTACGCGGCATCAGTCGCCAGATTTCAGGCTAAAGCGGCATCCAAAACCTCGGGGGTCTGACCAACTGGAAACCTGCTCCGGAATTGAAGTGCACCTCAGGCCGATGCTGGCTTGACAAGATAGCCAAGATAGTATAAAATAACCTCGTTGTAGATTGGCCGAGGTAGCTCAGCTTGGTAGAGCACTTGACTGAAAATCAAGGTGTCCCCAGTTCAAATCTGGGCCTCGGCACTGGTGGGTAGCGGTATGCGGGCGTAGTTCAGTGGTAGAACGTCTCCTTGCCAAGGAGAAGGTCATGGGTTCGAATCCCACCGCCCGCTTTGGAGATGTAGGGGCCAGATGGCGACGTCGCCAAGTGGTAAGGCAAGGGTCTGCAAAACCCCCATTCGCCGGTTCAAATCCGGCCGTCGCCTCTAGCGCAGAGTCGGTCACTGAGGCTGGTAGCGGAACGAGTTGCTATCAGCCCTTTGTCTATAGGGGCGGTGGCGGAATGGCAGACGCTGCGGACTTAAAATCCGCTCGGGGCAACCCGGTGAGGGTTCGAATCCCTCCCGCCCTACAGCTACAAGATATGGCAGTTCTTAACTGCACAAGGTCGATCTAGCACAGAAAGCCCTTCTCACTGCGGGAGGGCTTTCTTTTTTGGTCCAACACTGCTGCGGGCTTGCTCGCCTTGATCCGCCAGAAAGCCCTGTATCAATACGCTTGCCTCATCTTTTCCATCCGCGCCAGGCTGTCCTTGAAGCCGCCAGTGCGGTTGCGCGCGTGCCATATCTCGTGAAATTCCCCCGCAAGCCGGTCGGCATTCTTCGCCAGCTTTTGAAGCAACGCGGTGTCCTCCTCGCCGCGGGCCTTGCCCAACGCCCAGATCCCCCGCCGGCAGGCATGACGCAGCATGTCCGCGACCCAGGTGTACTCCTGCCGAATGAGGTCCGCGTCCGGGCGCCGCATCTGCACCCTGGGCAAGAGAGCCATCACTCCATCCACGTAGTCCAGCGTACTCTGAAGTCTCTCCTCTCTGAGGTCAGCGATTTCGGCGACCATCTCCGGCGTCATTTGCAGGATGCGGAAGAGGGCCGAAGCGTTGGGTAGAGCAACGCCGGTCTCATGGTAAGCATTGCCCAGGTCGTAGGCGATGCGGCCCATCCCTTCGACTGGGCTCAGGGCAGGCGTGCCGCTGGCATCACGGAAAGCGTAGGTGCTGACGGCCGTGGAGATGTCGATCTCGCGGTTGGCCTCGCAGGCCCAGGAAACTGCCGCGCCATAGGCATAGCCCAGGTAACTGACTGGTAGCGGTTGCCAATGGCCGTTGTCTCCCCAGTCGGTGTTCAGGTAACCCACCGCACCGTGTCGGAGACCGTTCTCGGCGGCGTTGCGCAGGTTGCCGATGGCGTTTTCCGTGCGGCCAGCGACGGTGTTCCAGGTGGAGGTGCCAGGACACACGTAGAAAGGTACGCCAGAGGCAGCGAAGACCTCTCCGTGGTCGTCGAAAGGATGGTCAGCCTCGTAGCCCCATTCCAGGACGACGACGTCCCGCGGCAACTGGGGCACCAGGTCGGGGTATCCCACAATGATGTCTCCCCAGAACAACATGGTGCGCCCCCGGGCTTTCACCTCGCGGTAGATCTTCAGCAGGAAATCCAGGTAGACCCGCCCCTCGCCATACTTCTCCACCGCTTCCTTGCTGCGCCCCCGACCCAGATCCACCGTCTCGTCGCACCCCACGTTGAAACTGCGGCTGCTGAAGTGGGGCAGCAATTCGTCGAAGATGCTGCGCGCCAACTCCAGGCTGCCTGGGTCCACAGGGCAGAGGCTCAGGGGCGTGTCGAAGTAACCCCAGGGCGTTTCGCAACCCTTTGGACATTCTGCCAGATGGCGGTAGCGGTCGTGCACCAGCCAGCGGGTCATGTGGCTGAAGCAGTTTTGATAGGGTATCAGTTCCACGAAGCGCTGGCGACAGTAGGCATCCAGGGCCAGCACTTCCTCCCCGGTGAGAGGCGATGCCTTCGCCCACACCTGCGGGTGATTGCGGTAGGCGAAGGTGTGCACCATGTACAGTTGCAGTTGATTCACCTTCCAGGATGCTAGCAGGTCCACCAGGGCAAACAGGGTCTCCATCGTGGGCACTTTGTCTCGGCTGATGTCCAGCATGACCCCACGGTTGGGGAAATCGGGCCAATCGCTGATGCGCAGAGTGGGGAGGTGGCGGTTGCACTGCTCCAGAATCTGGCTCAGGGTCGTGACGGCGTAGAACATCCCGGCATGAGTGCTGGCCACGGCGTGGATGCCTTCTTCCATGATGGTCAATTCATACCCTTGAGGATGGCGCACGCCATTCGGCACCACGCTCAAGGCGACGCCAACCTGCTCCCGAGGCACGGCGGTGCTGGCGACGATTCCCCAGGTGCACCCGCTATAGTCGCGTAGGGCCTTTTGCAGGCGCGTCGCCGTAAAGCGCAGGGCCTGGGGATCGGCGCTGTCCAGAACGATCAAATGGTCGGCAGACAAGGCTAACGCCCCATCTGTGAACACTGTGTGGCGTGGCGTGGGCAAAAGCAACAAGTTTTTCATCTTCATTTCCTCCATTGAAGGCCGCGCGGGAATAAATCCCATGCGCGTCAAGTTAAGGCCAGCGACCGCCGGTTGAGTAGCTCGTAGCACAGCGGAGAGCGTATCGAAACCAAGGGGGCGGGTTTCGCAAAGCCGCTTGGCTTCGATACGGGCCTTCCACTGTGCTCCAGGCCCTACTCAGCCGGCGCTACCGCCCAATATCAACGTTAGCTTGACGCGCATGGAGTAAATCCCCGCGCTGAGAGAACGAAGCCCCCTTCGGGGCTATGGTTTCAGCCCGTAGGGCTTTGTTCGTTTAGCGCGGAGGTTCAGCTCCGCGCGATGCGGCGCAAAATTCACACCACCTGCAACGCCGCTCGCACGATTCCATCCACACGAGCCAGGCGCTTCCGTGCTTCCTCCGGTGAACACCCCCTCAAGATACTGACAATGGCTACTTTCGTATCTCCACTGCTACGAGCCAAAGCTTGAGCTGCCTCCTCATCACTAACACCGCAGGCCTGGGCAACGATGCGCCGGGCGCGTGCCTGTAACTTCACGTTCTCCTGGTGTACATCCACCATCAGATTGCCGAAGGTTTTGCCAAGACGCACCATCGTGGCTGTGCTCAACGTGTTCAACACCAGCTTTTGAGCCGTGCCTGCTTTTAGTCGCGTAGACCCGGCAATCACCTCCGGCCCGACCAAGGGGGCAATCACGTGATCTGCCATCTCCGCCAGAGGAGCCGGCAGGTTGCACACCAGGGCAATGGTCAAGGCCCCCTGATCCCTTGCCTCCTCCACTGCGGCTACTGTGTACGGCGTCCGCCCACTGGCCGAAATGCCCACCACGCAGTCTTGTGCCCCCACATTCAGATGGGCCATGTCCCTACGGCCCGCCTCCGCGTCGTCCTCTGCTCCTTCCACGGGAAAGCGAATCGCTCGCTCTCCACCAGCGATGATGCCTAGCACCTGGCCTGGGTCTGTGTTAAACGTGGGCGGGCACTCCGATGCGTCCAGCACGCCCAATCGCCCCGACGTCCCGGCCCCCACGTAGATCAGACGGCCTCCCGCCGACAGGCGAGCAGCAATGGCCTCTACCGCCTGAGCAATGGCTGGCAAGGTGGCGCGCACAGCCCTCAGGGCACGGCGATCCTCCGCGTGCATCAATCCCACCATTTCCAACACGGTACGCAGGTCCAGATCCTTGGTGAGGGCGTTGGTTTGTTCGGTGGCCCACACCTGTTCTCTCACGGTTTCGGAACTGGCCGGCACATCCAGCGGGTATCCCAGCGATTCCAAGGCCAGCCAGGCGGCACCCACGGCGGG
>CAZQDO010000325.1:0-6829 GCA_964592085.1 uncultured Anaerolineae bacterium
AACGTACAGATGGAAACTTGACTTATTCTCTATAGTATGCTTCGCAAGGGTTCGCTCCCAAAGTGAAATGCACAGCGGCTCAGGGCTCAAGTTGACAAAAATAGCAGGAGGTGATATGATTATGATCATGTCACTTCAACGTCTTTCTATTCGCTACGGAACGCGGGTGCTGATTGGGATGGCCTTGCTTCTTCTGCTCGCCTCGCCCATCCTGGCATCGCCGCTTCAAGAGGATTGTCCCACCTTGAGCCTGAATCCGGCAACTATCTCAGATGCTCAGGTTGGGGACATCGTCTTGGTCCAGGTTCTTCTGGATGCTGCGGGGGAGACTTTCGACACCGTGGGATTCCAGATCAACTTCGACCAGACGCTCCTTCAAGTGGTGGATGCGGCCGGCGATCCAGCCACTCAGGTTCAGCCGGGCGACCTTCCAGGCTTTAACGTAGTGAATGCTGTCTCGAATACGGAAGGGGCCATCGAGTTCGCCCAGGCCATCATTGGGGGGCAGGCTGGGGGTACCTTCACGGTGGCCACCATCCGCTTCAAGGTGGTGGCGGCGTTGCCAGCAGGTAGCACGCAAGTAATATTCGTAGGGGTTGACAGCGGGGGTACGGGTGTCTTCCGCGAGGGTATCAACCTCCTGTGTGAAGATGATCCTGGCACGACCTGCTACGACTTCCAGTCTCCGGCTGGGGTGGATATTGGTGACATCATGCTGGTGGCCGGCAGGTGGGGCAGTCAGGTCGGTGATGGCCTATATGACCCCGGCTATGATCTGGACCACGACGGAGACATTGACATCGTAGATGTCATGCTCGTAGTCTTTCACTGGGGCGAGACATGTCCCTGAATACAACACTCAGGAGGCAGCACTAGTGTCACTGAAAGGTCTTTCCATCCGCTATGGAGTACGAGTGATATTCGGGATCGTCTTGCTGCTACTTCTCGCATCATCCATCTGGGCCTCACCGCTTCAACAGAATTGCGCCGCCATGGCTTTTAGCCCCGCTACCGACTCAGCGGCGCCAGGTGAAGTCGTTGAGTTCGAGGTTCTCCTGGATACTGGCGGAGTGACTTTCGACACGGCGGGATTCCTGATCCACTTCGATCCAACGTACCTTCGAGTGGTTGATACGGCCGGCGATCCAGCCACTCAGGTTGAGTCGGGCGATCTGCCGGGTCAAGAGATAATGAATGTCGTCTCGAACATTGCTGGGACCATCCAGTTCGCCCAGATCATCATCGGGGGGCAGGCTGGGGGAACTTTCACAATGGCGACCATCCGCTTTGAGGCGATTGCGGTGTTTCCACTAACTGGCACGCCGGTGACATTCATAAATGGGGTGGGGAACACGGGGGTTTACCTGGCGGGGCAGCAGCTTCTCTGTGCGTTCCCTGAGCCGACGACGATCATCGGATGGTTCGATCTTACCACGAACAAGACCGGGAGCGGGATGGTGACCAGCGACCCGGCAGGCATCCTTTGTCGCGAGGACTGCACGGAGGACTACGTCAAGAACACGGTCGTCACCCTGGAAGCCCACCCCGACGTCAACTCCTACCTGGCCAGTTGGAGCGGGGACTGCGTCAGCACAGGCGCGCTCACTGCCCAGGTCACCATGGGCGCCGACAAAACCTGCACCGCTACCTTCGGCTATCCCGTCGGCGGCATCGTCGTGCCGGTGGACAAGGTGGGGCTGCTTGCGCCGTGGATGGGGTTGGTGGCTTTTCTCACTGCCGCCCCGGCGGCTGTGCTGGTCAGGAAGCGCAAGACCTAGAGATCCACGCCCCAAAGGTTCGCAATACAAAAGGTTCTGGCGGACGGTTCGCCAGAACCTTTTCTTTTGACAGGCGTGGATCGTCCAGACCTCGGAGGTTTTCAGACGCGATTTCGCCAGCAAATCAATCAGATCATCAGACTAGCTTAGTCAGCAAAGGCACTACCGGAAACCTCCGAGGTCTTGAGAAGGTGGGCGAAACAGGACTTGAACCTGTGACCTCTTCCTTGTAAGGGAAGCGCTCTATCCAACTGAGCTATTCGCCCTCTGACCCTGATTATACTGTGAACACCTGGAGTTGTCAAGAACCTGGTCTACAGCGCCTAACCCAACGCCTCCTGCAGCAGATGACGACACAGAGCCGGACTGATCCAGATGTCTGTCCGTTCCTCAACCTGGCCAAAGTAGAAGCGCAGTTGGTCAGCGGTGATGAGGTTAGAACGATAGGCCTGAATGAGCACGCCCAACGTCCCCCGCACCGTCACCCCTCGCTGACGAGCCTCTTTTCGACCCCGCTCCTCGTCAATCAGGAGCAAGCCATCCAGAGCAAGAGCCAAAGCGATACTCTCTCGCTCGCCTCGGTCGAGACGCGAAGATGCCAGGTCATCTGCTACTTCCTTGACCTCAGTCGGCTTCCAACCCTCTCGCCTCAGGAACAACTGAAGCGTGCTGGCGTCCTCAAAACCCTGCTGTATCCCCTCAACGACGACCTCTTCATAGACCGAGCGAGAGAAGTGCACCCGCCCATAGAGCTGTTTGAACAGATGGAGCAGGTTCAGCTTGGCGAGGGTCATCAATGGTCCGGCATCAGCGACGACAGCCTGGGGCATTAAGCCAGTTCCTCTCGTACTGTCTCTTCAGAGAAATCCGGCTCAATGCCCCGCATCCGGGCCTCACGGACTAAGTCTCGCTTGGACAACCCAAGTTGTTCGGCGATGTAGCCCAGGGAGCCAACACCATCACGATAGAGAGCCAAAGCACGCTCCACTTTGTACTGATAAAGCCCCAGACGAAAGACGTGCTGCAAGATAGCTTGTTCCTCTGACACTCCCTCCAGCCAGCGATGGGGGATTTGTATCGCAACTGTCTGTTCCATAGTCACATCCTCTCCGGCGCGGTCATGCCCATCAGTTTCAATGTTTTGGCCAACACGATCTTGGCCGCCAAGACCAGCTTGAGGCGGGCCTTGTTCAATTCGGTCTCGGTAGGGTCAGAGGAAACCACACGGCACTCTTTGTAGAAGGAATGAAAGGCGCTGGCCAGGTCTTGGGCATAGTAGGTCAGGTGGTGGGGAGCCAGGTTCTCGGCGGCCTGCTCCACCACCTCGGGCAACAGCAACATCTGGCGGATGAGGGCCAACTCGGCAGGATGTTGTAACAGCAATACGTCGCCATCGGCGAAATCGGGAACCCGTTCCATGGCGTAGCGCAGGATACTGGCGATGCGGGCATGGCCGTATTGGACGTAGTAGACGGGGTTCTCGGCCGACTGTTCTACCGCCAGATCCAGGTCGAAGTCCATCTGGCTGTCAGCAGCGCGGGCCAGGAGGAAGAAGCGCACCGCATCAGGCCCCACGTCCTCAATGACCTCCCGCAAGGTGATGATGTCGCCCGTGCGCCGGGAGAGGCGCACCACTTCGCCGCTCCGCTTGAGGGTGACCAACTGGTAGATGATCAGGATGAGGGTCTCCGGGTCCAGCCCCAATGCCTGCATCATGGCCTTCATCCGAGGGACGTGGCCCTGATGATCCGCCCCCCAAATATCAATGACCCAGGCAAAACCCCGCGCCACGAATTTGTTGTAGTGATAGGCAATGTCCGAGGCGAAGTAGCCTGGCTCACCATCGGAACGAATGACCACTTCGTCCTTGTCCCCGCCCAACTCGGTGGCCGTGAACCAAATCGCCCCTTCTCGCTCAACGATGTGCCCGCTCTGTCGTAGAATGGTCATGATCCTGGCGAAGTAACCATCGTCGTAGAGGCTCTGTTCAGAATAATAGCGATCATAATGCACGCCCAATAGTTCCACGTCCTCTTGGATACAATCCAGCGCCTTCGCCAGCCCCGCCTTGCCGATGGCCGTCACTGCCTCATCGTAGGGCATGTTCAGGTACCTATCGCCCTCCTCCTCGGCGATCTCTTGCCCCCACTTGACCATGTACTGGCCTGCATAGCCTCCCTCAGGGAGCTCAGCCTCCTGGCCAAGAGCCTGGGCGTAGCGAGCGTAGAGGGTCTCGTAGAACAAGCGCATCTGAGAGCCAGCATCGTTGACGTAGTATTCCCGCTGGACGTCATAGCCGGCCGCCTCCAGGACATTGGCCAGGCTATCACCCAACACGATGTTGCGACCGGAGCCCACGTGCAACGGGCCAGTGGGATTGGCGCTGCCGTACTCCACCTGCATCTTTTTTCCGTGGCCGATGTCAATGTTGCCGTAGCCCTCCCCAGCGGCCAGGATTTCCTCCACCTGACGGGCCAGCCAGGCCTCGTCGAAAGTGAAGTTAATGTAGCCAGGGTGAGCTATCTCTATCTTGTCCAAATAGTCAGTCTCAGGCAGATACTTGATGAGTATGTCAGCTATCTTGACGGGAGCCATGCGGGCCAGCCTGGCCAGTTGCAGGCAGATAGGCGTGGCGTAGTCGCCGTGCTCAGCTTGCTTGGGATGCTCCAGGGGAATTTCGGGGATGGCGAAAGAGGACAATTCGCCCTTCTTCTGGGCCTTTCGGATGGCTTTTTGAATCAACTCGGTGATCTTATGCTGGATCATTGATATTCCTCAATTCACACCTGCCGGAACTCATCAGGCTCAATGCCCAGATGGCGCAGGATAGCTCGTACTGTCCCCCTGGGCAAATCCTTGCCCTTGTGGCGCGGGATTGACGTGAAACGACGGTTGACCGGATTCCACCAGATCTCATGAGAACCAGGAGCTTGGCGCACAAACTCGCAACCTAGATTCCTAAGCTTCCTGGTTAACTCGCGGTACTTCATGCTGGCACCAGTACCTCAGCGCGAAAAGGTGGCACTCCTACGGCTTGCAACCCTGATGGCAAAGGCACTCCTTTCTCCCGCATGGCCTCGATTAAGGCTCGAGCCACCCCGGGGGCCAAAGCCAACGCCTCTTCCACCGTGTCCGCCTGAACCAACAATCCGGGAAACACGGGGCTGCTAGCCAGATACCCACCTTCCTCCAGGGGCTCAATCACCAGCGGTAGTCTATAGCTGCTCATCTCTCTCCTCCCCCCTACGAGATACCCTGAAACCGGCATCATTATACCAGCTTTCAACATTCCTGGCAACGAACGGCACCCTCGTTCCTCATTGACTCATTGACTCGTCGCCTCGTTCCCTCTCCTCCGCACCGCCATGGCATGAGCAGGGAACCCCTCGTACTCGGCAAAGGCCGCGCTGCCCTCGGCCAGGGCAGCGAAACCAGCGTCGTCGAGGACACAGCATACTGAATTGTGCTTCAGGAAATCGTGGACGGATACGGGAGACTGAACCTTGACGAAGCCGCCGGTGGGGATGACGTTGGTCGGCCCCAGGGAGAAGTCGCCGAAAGTGAAGGTCGTCCTCTGGCCCAAAAGGATGACGCCGGCATTGCGTATCCGTGGCAGCACCGCCAGGGGGTTCTGGACCGCCAACTGTAGGTGCTCCGGCGCATAATCGTTGACGAACTCGACGCCTTGGGCGATGGTTTCGGTCAGGATGGCGCCGCCGTACTGGGATAGCACGGTCTCGCAAATCCGCCGCCGTTCGTCAGGCAGCTTGGCCAGGAGCGCGGGCAGAGCTGCCTGGACGCGCTCAATCAGCTCGTGGCTATGAGTCACCAGCAGGGAGGCAGCGTCTTCGCCATGCTCGCCCTGGACGAGGAGATCCAGGGCCACCTTCCAGGGATCAGCCTCTCCATCAGCCAGGATGATGGCCTCGCTGGGCCCTGCCATGTTTCCCAGATCCACGACGCCAGCCACCAGTTGCTTGGCTGCCATCACGTAAGGGCTGCCGGGTCCCACGATCTTGTCCACCTTGGGTACGGTCTCGGTTCCGAAGGCCAGAGCAGCGATGGCCTGAGCCCCGCCAAGCTTGTAAATCTCCGTCACGCCAGCCAGGACGGCGGCCACCAACGTCCCGCTGTTGACACTCCCCTCGGCGGTGGGAGGGGTGCAGGCCACGACTCTCCTCACCCCAGCCACCTGGGCACAAATCCCCAGCATCAGCATCACTGACGGGAAGTCCCCTTTGCCGCCGGGAACGTACAAGCCCACCGACTCAATAGGCGTGACCCTCTGCCCCACCGATACTCCCTCAACGACTTCCGTCAGCCACATTCCTTCAGGCATGCTTCGCTCTTGAAACCGACGGACGTTTCGCGCCGACTGGCGAAAGGCGGCCAGGGCCTCCGGGCTCACCTGCTCGTAGGCGTGCTTGATTTCATCCTCGGAAACTCTAAGCTGTGCGGCGGGGAGGTGCACGCCATCGAAACGGGCGGTGTACTCAAGCAGAGCGGCATCGCCCCGTACCCTCACGTCCTCGACAATGGGCTTTATCGAGGGCAAGAGCCCCTCAATATCCAATCCCGATCTCTTCTTCAACTCAGCTATCTCATCTGCGGTCATCTGACTGAGACGACGAACTTTCATTTTCGTGCCTTTCGTGTCCTTTCGTATGATTCGTGGTTAATGTCTGAAGTGCCGCACTCCAGTGAAGAGCATGGCTAAGCCATGAGCATTGGCAGCCTCGATGACGCTGGCATCGCCCCTGGACCCGCCCGGCTGCACGATGGCCGTTACCCCGGCTTTGGCTGCCTCCTCCACTCCATCGGGGAAGGGGAAGAAGGCATCGGAGGCCAGGACCGCCCCCTGCGTGCGTTCACCAGCCTTGACGATGGCCAGGCGCACAGCGTCCACCCGACTCATCTGTCCTGCCCCTACACCCACCGTCGCTGTCCCCCGGCCCAGGACGATGGCGTTGGACTTGACGTGCTTTGCAGCCTTCCAGGCGAAGCGCAAAGCTTCCAGCTCCTCCGCCGTCGGCTCGCGCTCAGTCACTACC
>CAZQDO010000326.1:0-6814 GCA_964592085.1 uncultured Anaerolineae bacterium
CCATTGGGGTTGGAGGGCACAGACCCATCATCTGCGGGATGATCCTTGCAGTAGACGTCGTGGAGAGTAGGCTTGACTGTGACACAGGCTGGCGGGTAGACCAGAGTAGCCTCGTGGCCGTTGGAGTTGATGTAGGTAGCTATCGTTGATTCATTGAAGCATAGCTCTCCGCCCGGCGTATCATCCGGCACATGCACCCGATAGCCAAAGGTCTTGGTCTCGTCCCTGCCCAAAACCGGGATCTGCCAGACGATGACCCCGCCCATCACGTCCACGTAGCTGGGTGCTGGCGAGCCGAAGAAGGAGCCGGGAATCAGTTCCACGCCGGGGGAGAGGGTATCGGTGAGGATCAGGTTGGAGGCCGGCATCCCGGTGATAGTGCCCGCGATCTGCTCGTAGATGTGCTCCAGATCGTCGCTGGTCGGCGCGTAGAAGTAGTCGCTGGGAGACGAGGCCAGACCCTTCAGCTCTGCCTCATCAATGTCCGATCCCAGGCCTATGGTGAAGATTCGCGTCCCTTTGGCCTTGGCCGCGTCTGCCGCTGGCCCAGGGTCGGGTCCCACATTGTGCTTGCCATCGCTCAGGATGATCATCACTGGCCGATTATCAGGATCGTGGCGGACACTCTCCAGCTCCGCCTGGGCCTCGTTGATACCATCGGTGATGTTGGTGTTCCCGCTGGCACTGAGGGCATCTATGGCCAGCCTGACAGTCCCCGCCGATTGGCTCAACTGATGATTGAGCATGGCCGAGCTGGCGTAGGACACCAGGCCCACCTGATCAGCTCCCGGATGCAGATCCAGTCTATCAACGAAGGCCTTAGCTGCGGCTTTAGCGTCGCCTATCGGCTGATAATCGCTGATCACGGGGTCCCATCCATCGTCGTCCATCGAGCCGGAGCGGTCAATGACCAGCATCACGTCGGCGTGCTTCTCAAAGACGGGGCAATCGCCATGTCCGGCTACGGTCAATATCACCACCGCGTCTTCCCCGGCCTTCACCTGCACCGGACTGGCCTTCTTGGTGCCATCCACCGTGCAGACGGGCGAGATGGCGATGGCATACTCGACCTCGGTCTGGATCTCCGCCTGGGCATACTCGCTCAAGTCCCGTGTTGATCTGTAGCGCTCAGGGAAGTCCCGGGGGAAGTTCTGGCCAACGAAGGCCGTAACGGCTGAGGGGCTCTCGGCGTAACCGTATGGCCCCCAGATCCCACCCGGACTATCGGTCGGCACAGCGTAGTACATGTCATGGGAGATGTTGCCCGCGTCGTTGTGCACATCGTACGAGTGACCGGGCACAGGATCGTGATCTATCAACACGCCATCCAGTACCCGCCCTGGCCAATCTGACTCGGCTGTGTTCTTGATGGGATCGCTGAAGAAGACGAGATCGTTACGCGAATCCACCCCCGCCATGGTGACGAAGTGGCCACCCACGCGAACCCACTCTTGGTACTCGGCATCCCACGTCCAGAAGCCCATGAGCAGGATGACGTCCTCGCAGCGCTCTACCTCGTCCTCCACCCACTCAAGGGAGGGCTGCTGCATCAGCGTAACCTCGTAGTTCTCATCCAGGCCACGATCGGCCAGGTACTGGTTGATGGCCACATACATGTCGGACACGTAAGTACCTGAATGTGGGATACCGGTCCGTTGCCCGTCGGTATCCATCAGCCAGGCCAGGTCGTCAACAAAGGGAATCACGTTTCTCGGATCGTGGTCGTCCCAAACGTAGGGGCTGTACGATGTGACGAGGTCGTAGTTATCGTTGGGGGAGGTGTCTGGCAGTGGCAGCACCGGATTAGGCTCCATCTTGGAGTCGAACCACCACAGGCAGTTGGCCATTGCCAGTGGGCCGCAGTAGGTCCAGGTTTGCGTCCCTGGGTACATCCATCCATCCTGTCGCTGGTCGAAGTCGGGCATCCCGCTGGGAGCGTAGTCAACCCAGTCCCCAGGTTTGAAGTAGGGTGTCGGTGTGGGTGTAGCGGTAGGAGTAGGCGTGTTCGTGGGTGTCCTGGTCGGGGTCGGCGTGTTGGTCGGCGTCGGCGTCCTGGTCGGGGTACTGGTGGCTGTTGGCGTATGGGTGGGGGTAATAGGATGCTCTACCGGTGAAATGGCAATGGCATACTCGACCTCGGTCTGTATTTCTGCCAGGGCATACTCACTCAAGCCCCGACTTGGCCTGTACCGCTCAGGGAAATCTCGGGAAAAGTTCTGGCCAATGAAGGGTTCAATAGCCTGGAGACTCCCATAGTAATCGGCCGGCCCCCAAATCCCACCCGGGCTATCGGTATCTACAACCCGGTACATATCATGGGAGATGTTGCCCGCATCGTTGTGTACGTCGGTCGTGTGGCCAGGTACAGGGTAATGCGGTATCAGTATGCCATCCAGTACCCGCCCTAGCCCACTTGACTCTGCGTTGTCTCGACCGGGATCGCTGAAGAAGACCAGCCGATTCTCGGAATCCACCCCAGCCATGGTGACGTAGTGGCCACCCAAGCGCTCCCATTGTTCGTACTCCTGTGTCCAGAAGCCCATGAGCAGGATGACGTCTTCACACCGCTCTACCTCGTCCTCCACCCACTCAAAAGTAGGCTTCTCGACCATCGTGACCGTGTAGTTATACAGCAGGCCCTTGTCGTCCAGATATTGCAAGATGGCATAGTACATGTCATCCACGTAGGTGCCTTCAAACGTGCCCCCGGTCCGCTGGCCATCGGTGTCCATTCGGTAGGCCAGATCCTCGACGAAGTCAGGCAAGTTCATTGGATCATGGTCATCCCACTGGCCAGGGCTGTACGATTCGACCAAGGGATAGTGATCGTTGATGGTCGGCGGATACACCGGGTAGGGCTCCATCTTGGAGTCGAACCACCACAGGCAGTTGGCCACCGCCAGCGGGCCACAGTAGGACCAGTTCTGTGACCGGGGGTTCCACCATTCATCTTGCCTCTGGTCGAAGTCGGGCATTCCACTGGGAGCGTAGTCAACCCAGTCGCCGGGCTTCCAGTAGGGTGTTGTCGTGGGGGTAGGCGTCGCAGTGGGAGTAGGGGTTCTGGTAGGCGTAGCGGTGGGTGTTCTGGTGGGCGTACTAGTGGGGGTCCTGGTTGGCGTTCTGGTCGGCGTTCTGGTGGCTGTCGCAGTCACCGTCACCGTCTCTCCGCACGTCTGGGCAACCTCAATGGGTATCTCGTAGTAATCGTTCTGGGTCTCACTACAGGTATCATAGACGAAGATCTGGATGATGTAGTCACCTACAGGAGCACCGGACGGTATCGTGAGGTCAGCGAGAACGTCGTTGTTCGTACCGGGACCGTAGATGGTCCGGGTCTCCGTCCAGCTATCCCTGGTCACGTTGCCCGGATCAACGAGGTTGACCTCGATGCGCACCTCCTGACTTGACAACGTGGTGCGCAGGATCATTTGCACGTACACCGGCCAGCCGGGCTGATAGCAGGTTCTGTCGGAGGCCGCCGAGTAGATGGATGCCGCCCCTCCGCCACCACCCAGCACCAACTGCCCCCAATCAATGCTCACACACCAGCAGCCATCGTATTCGTCTATCAGCACTTCCACCAGGTTGTTTCCCTGTTGTACCCAGGCGGGGTCAACGTTGAAGTGCGACGTGCTCCACGTTTGGTTCCAACCGGTCAAGGTGCCGACAAAGTGCCCGTTGAAGTAGACCCTGTCTCGTTCCACTGGCCTACTTGGCTCCTGCGGATCCCCCTCCTCGTCAACGTCCCAGGCATAGATGTTGAGCGCTGCACTTGAGGGGGGCGCTGGCAGGGAATCCACGACGATATTGAACTCGATAGGCGCCAGGGGGTTCGTATAGTCCGGGCACAGGGCCTTATCGCGTTCGTTGTAGATGCACACGTCGTTGGCAGGATACATGTCCCCGTCGGCGTAGCCAGAGTGATAGTTGTTTTCGTTGTCCGTCGCCTGGAGATACGAGCTTTCCGACGCTCCGGGGCAGTCCCCACCGGTGGTTGCCCTGAGAGTGACGTCGTCTACGTAGACTCCCTCAGGGTAGGTGGTGGACGAATCACTGACAAAGAAGAAGCCGATCCAGACCTGGGGCTGGCCGGTCACATCGCCCAAGGTGTATACATCGGTCAAGTCGAAGCTGGTATACTGCCAGCCGCCAGAGTCCCCACTAGCCTTGATGCCATAGAAGTTGGAGCCATTGATAGAGGCGCTCCACAAAATGTAATCATTGTAGTTCGACTCAGTCAGGTTCCAGCGGTAGAAGAGGAGTTCGGCATCGGTGGCGCTGCTCAGATCGAAGGGACCGTAGAGCATGTACGAGTAGGCGCCATTGGGATAGTAAGCCCCGCACTGCAAGGCACTACCGTTTACGCCACCTCCCACGCCCCAGGCACTATAATACCCGCTATAGGGCCTACAGGTCTTCTTGGCCCATTTGTAGTCGTCAGTTCCGATCTCGCCCAGGGTCCAGCCAGCGCTGGGGAAGGTTCCTTCGAAACCCTCGGTCATGATGTTAGTCCAACCATTGGAGCTACTGGCCATTTCTATGGGACTATCCCAGGCTATGCCCGAGGTGTCCAGGAAAATGTGGCCTGACTTAGTTTCCGATAAGGGTGCCCCCGGCTCGGGCGGTTCAGCAGACGCTGACAGATTGAGCACCGCTGCCAGCAGCACCGCCCCCAAAACTAAAGACACACTCCCAATCCTGAACCAACGCTTAGCAAAGATTTGATGGTTTTTCATTTTTCCTCCTTTGTCACTCAGTGGTGACTTCGCTAAGATGTCGAACAGAGAGGTCCGACATCGCCATGAAGGAACAGAGACCTCCGAGAGTCGGAGGCGCTATCACGTGAATGATGGTAGTTTATCACATAACCTCTAAGATGTCAAAAAAAATTGAAAGGGGCAACCGCAAGGGTTGCCCCTACCTAGTTCTTGTTGCGAAACTAGCAGGCCAGGCTCCCACGCCTGGCAGTTCGGCGGCATGGGAGCCGCCTCTGCTGAGTTCTGCTACCTAGGGGATATTAGCGAGGGTGAGAGAAAAAGGATGTTGCCTAGCGCCTCCACCAGGCAACAGCCAGGCCCAACAGGGGTAGCATTGCACTGAGCGCCGCCCCAGGACAGATCGGTGTCCCCTGGCTCTCTTCTGAAGTAGAGGCTACAGTGGGGGTAGGCTCTGCCGAGCGAACGGTGGGGGTGGGCTCAAGAGATCGGGTAGTGGGGGTGGGTTCAGGAGATGGGAGGATGGATGATAACTCTGGCGAACCATAGTCACCCTCAGTTACCTCATAGACCTGGCCCTCCAGGACGACGATGACGTGCTGGCCCAGGGCGAAGTACCTGCCCCACTCCGGCCGCGCCGCCAGGAGATCGAAATAGCCGTCGGTGCCGAAACCTACCTTGACCGTCTCCATCCGATCCGGCTCGAAGAGGGTGTCGGTCCACACCCCGTCGTACAGGACGAAAGCCTTGTCGCCCACGTGCTTGACCTCGGCGGCGGTCGGCGCGCTCACTGTGTCCGCTCCGCGCAGGGACTCCTGGGTGACGCTCTTTTCCACCGCATCCGCACCATAGGCCGGCGCTGGGGTGGCCATGATCTGGACCTCCTTCTCGACGATGATCTCCCGCCCGGCCTCGGTCAGCGCCCGCTCCGTTTCTTCCACCAGGAAGGACGTGTAGGGGGTGATGATGCCGTAGCGCACGCTCAGGCTCACGATCTCGTCCACCAGTTCTTTGCTCTCGCCGTGGAGTCGGATCTGGCTCAGCAGATAGCCGATCTTGCGCGTGGCCCAGAGGCGCGGGATGAACGACTCGCCCCCCTCGCTCCGAAAATGAAGGTCATCATAGGCAAAACGCTGGAGAACGTCATTCACCTCGCCCTCCAGGGTGACGGTGGTGAAACCACCCTGACGGTAGCGGCCCACCAGCACCAATTGCGTGCCGGCGAAGAGGTCGGGCAGGGGGTAAGGATAAGTGCCCTCGACGTACACCTCGCCGAAGTCGAGATCCAGGTCAGCCAGAAGCGGCGAACTGACTTTGGCGTAAAAGGCCGAGATCTCCTCCTCAATGGACTGCCCCGGCCGCACGTAGGCGCTGGCTCCGCGGTGGCTCTGGGCCAGCGTGTCCAGCAACACGGTGTTGACGTCATCGCCCACGCCGAAGGTGAAAACCCTGACCGCGCTCGTGACTTCCTGGGCGACGTTGGCGATGATCTGCTCTGTGTCAACCACCCCCTCTGTAGCCAGGCCGTCGGTGAGGAAGATGATGAGCGTGGGCCGCTCCCCTTCAGCCTGGGCCAGAGCTTCCAGCAAGGCGCGGTTGATGTCCGTGCCGCCCACAGCCTCCAGGTCTTTCACAAAGTATAGGGCCTCGTTCCGCTCCTCGGCCGGCTGGAGCCTGGCAGCGTACTGGCGCACGCCCGTGCTGAAAGCGATGACGTTGAAGCGGTCCTCGTCGTTCAGGTTATCCAAAACAAACTCCAGTGCGCCCTTGGCCTGATCCAGCTTCTCGCCTCGCATGCTGCCGGAGGTGTCCAGGACGAGGATCACGTCTTTAGCCACTACCTCCTTCTCTTTGACCTCGACCTTGGGGGCGACCAGCAGGAGGAAGAATCCGTCCTCATCGGATTCACGATAGCTCAGCAGGTTGAGGCCGAAATCCTCTTCCGAGATGGTGTAGTAAAGCTCGAAATCACGATCCGGCACCACGTCGTATTCCTCGTAGCCCACCGTGGCGTTGTAGTCGCCGCGACGATCCACTGCCACCAGGTGGCTGGCGGAGTAGATGGCCTTGATAGGCTCGTTGGAATGGATCTCCACGCT
>CAZQDO010000327.1:0-2149 GCA_964592085.1 uncultured Anaerolineae bacterium
TTGTTTTGACAAAGACCCAGGGCGCGCCGTAAGCGACCCAAAAGCTCATCAAGACGTAGCGGATCAGGCGGAAAAGGATGACAGGCTCCAGCCCGGCAAACAGGGATTTCAGTCCACCTCGAAGCCCCATCACCACGGCAACCCCCAGCGCGAGTCGCAGCAACCGCTTCCACCACACGCCGCGCGCATCAAAGCCCAGATAGTGGATCTCCAACACAGTGCCGCTACCCAACCCCAGAAAGGCCCCCAGCGACGCGATGCCGAATTCCATGGCGGCGGTGGTTGAAAAGGGCACCAGCACAGGCTGTATCAACAGCCCCAGCGCCGTGAAGCCGAGCACCAGGCCAATGAGCGTCCTGACACTTTGCTGGGCCAGCCAGCGACTCACGCGGGGCTCCAGCCAGAGGTAAACGCCCAGCCACAGCAGGCCGAGCGTCCAGCCAGCGATCACATCCTGCGGGAAGTGCACCCCCATCACCAGACGCGAGATGCCCATCAAGATGACGTATGCGACGACCAGCGCGGTCACCCAGTTGCGCTTGAGCCGAAGGCCGACCACGCCCCAGAGCGTCATCGCGCCCTGGGCGTGTCCGCTGGGCAAACTATAGGTATCTAAGGTTTTCAAGCTGCTGACTTGATCCGAGACCTGGTAGGGCCGCGGACGCGCCCACCATTCCTTCAAGATGGTGTTGTTCCACAGCGATGCCAACACGAACACACCAAGCCGTCTTCCGAAAGCGGCGTCAATGCACCAGTAGACCAAGGGCAACAAAATGAGATAGAACTCGACCAGCCCCATGAAATCGAAGAGGCGGGCATAGGTTTCCATCAGCGGCCCGCGCCACGATTGAAACCAGAGCACGATCTCCAGGCCAATTCCGTCTATTACCATTCTCCATCATTTCTTCCAGGTGTCTCGAAGCACACGAATCCAGTTCTCGTGAGCCAGCTTGCGCAAGGCGTCATCGTCAAACCCATGCCCGCGCAGCGCCGCGAGAAGCCGTGGGAATCCCGTCACATCCTCCATCTCTTTCGGTATCGTAGCGCCGTCAAAGTCGGAGCCAAAGGCGACGTGATCCACTCCGATGCGCTGAGCAATGTAATCAATGTGACGTACCAGGTCTGTCAGCGGGGCATCTCCCTCGAGACCGCCGTCGGAGCGCAAATCATGGATGGCGAAAGTGACCCCAACCACCCCGCCTGAATCACCGATGGCGTCCAGTTGTTTATCCGTGAGGTTGCGCGTTCTGGGCGTCAGGGCATGGGCTGCCGAATGGGTTGCCACCAGGGGAGCGGCGGACAGTTTGGCCACGTCCCAGAAACCCAGCTCGTTGAGGTGAGACAGGTCCAGCATGATACCCAGCTCGTTGCAGGCGCGCACCAACGCTTTGCCCGCCTCGGTCAGGCCGGGGCCAATGTCGGGAGAGGCAGGGTACTTGAAAGGAACACCCCAACCGAAGGCGTTGGGACGGCTCCAGGTGATGCCCAGCGAACGCAGGCCCAGTTGGTAAAACGCTTCCAGATTGTGCAATTGGGGCTCCATCGTCTCAGCCCCCTCGAAATGCAGGACGACGGCCAACACGTTTTGATCCAGGCAGTCCACCAGCTCCTCGACGTTTCGCACGACTTTGATTGCGCCCTCGGCAGCTTCCTCAAGGCGAACCAGGCTGGCAATGACCTCGTTGGTAAACTCGTAGGCGTAATCGAAGTCTATGGGATCAGCCAGTTTCACTTCGTACCCGTCCTCTGTTCTGATGAGCAGGTCAGGTTTTGGAGACACCGAGTAGTCCACTGTGGGAGACGGAACAAAGATGGCAAAGAAACCGCCACCCCATCCGGCTTCGCGAGCGCGGGGGAGATCGAGATGGCCCTCTTCACCTCGCGCAAGAAACGAGCGCACCCCGCCACGGTCTGGCAGGCGTAGCAACACGTCATTGTGACCGTCGAATATGATCATGTCAAGCGGAACGTGAGAACCAGTCGTCTTGCCGACTGAGGTCGTAGAATATACGCTCATTTTCCCATCCCCTGGCGGAGTATTTCGAGCTGACCTGCGTGGTATGCCTCGTGCGCTGCGTACGTGGCCAACTGTTCACCAACCGTTCGACCGTCTTTCTCGACTTCCAGGTCAGATGCTGTGGTGTGCGCG
>CAZQDO010000327.1:2159-6781 GCA_964592085.1 uncultured Anaerolineae bacterium
AGCCAGGAATGAAGAGCTCACACGTTGACCAATCCCAAATGGACGGCGTGTCGAGCAGCAGCAGGAAGTTACAGCGCGCAACGACGATATGCCCGACAATCCAGTGCATACAGTTGGCGCCCAGGACCGGCGATTGGATGCTTTTTGCATGGGTTATCTGCCCAGTGTGCTTCTTGACCTGGGTGTATGATTCAAGAAACAATGCGCGCAGGAGAGCGGGAGCAATCATCGGTGGGCTGCTAGGATTTGATTCAGATGGTGTTCCACGTGCTCCCAGTAGCGCTCAATGACCTCTGACAGGGGTATGACACTGTCCGGCGCAGAGGACCAACTGATGACACAGGGAGTTCGTAGGCTCTCTTCGTCCATGACGCCTATGATGTGCACCAGGTGCTCGTTGTAGGCTTTCCAGAAGTCCAGGAGCTCACGCCAATCTCGCAGGTTGTACTTCTGGCAATCAACCCACTCGTCTTGCTGATACGAGGGAAACTCCAGCCTCTCGCACCATTGCGCCCGGACAAACCTTTGGTGGTTATTGCAGGCCGAATCAATGAGATGACCGATGACCTGCTTTCTCGACCATTCCCCAGGCTCAATGGGCTGGGCGGCTTCCTCATCGGAAATCTCCACGAGTTTAGCGTAACTGGTCTCCACCAGTTCAAGCATGATGCACCTCCTTACAAACAAAGTGGTCGGTCTTCCCTATTTAGGATAATCACACCGCGAGAGCTGTCACCAGGGACTCAACATCTCGGATGAACTTGTCAAAGGATGGACACCGTTGGCGGGCCGACTGCAAATCAAAGTGGCCGGCCAGAGCAGGCTGGTCATCTACCTCGACGTATGTGCGTCCTCCCGTCATCTGACGACCCAGATACCCTTTCGCATCTCGGATATCTTCCGGCCTATCGGGAGACACGGCCATCTCTGCCAGGCCACGTACTCCTCGCAGAGACTCCAGGCTCCCCAGGAACCATGCCTCGAATTCGGACTTTGCCAGCACAACGGCGGCTGGGGTATCAGCACTGGCCCTGCGGGCACGCCTCAGCAGGGCCGGCGCGAGCTCTTTTGGGCAGTCGTCATCGGCGTCAAGCACAAGCAAGATGGCATCACAGCCCGACGGTCTGCGCCGGGCGAGTTCACAGGCCCGTTCCAGTTCGCCAGGCCGCACCACCTTGTAGCGGCTCACTCTCACTGGTTTGGCGATGGTGACCTCGTATTGGCTCCATTCAGCCAACAGGCGGCGCAGCAGCACAGGGATGGATTCCACCTCTGAATGGCCTTCGACGATGGGCACCAGGACAGGGGTGTTCATGTGTGCTCCACGCTGCCGAACAGATCCAGTTGCCTGGCAGCCTGATCTGCATAGTCTCGATCCACCTGTATCTCACCCTGGCGCAATAATTCGCCCGCTGTATAAAGGCGCTGGCGGATCACATCGCGCGTGGTCCCTGTCAACGGCGTGATCTGTGCTACCCCTTGCGCAGACTCCACAGCAATAATCTGGCCATCGGACAGTCTCTTATTATCCAGCACGTCTGGGCTGTGGGTGGTGAGTAGGACTTGTGAGCGCTCTGTGCCATCTATGAGGATGTCCATGAGAATCTCTGCCGCAGCGGGGTGAATCGTGGATTCCGGCTCCTCAATAGCGATCAAGGCAGCAGGCCGGGACTGGTAGACCGCAAGCAAGATGCCCAGGACGCGCAGTGTGCCATCGGACATATTCAGTGCATCGAAGCGCCAGGCGTGCTGTTGTCCAACATCCTGACGAAATTCCAGGGTTTCTTTCTGCCCCAGCGACTTGGGCAGGACGCTGGTAGTGCCCGATACAATCTTCCCCAACAGCCGACAGATGCGCTCGTAAGCGTACCCATTGCGGGCGCTCCCCTCTTTGATCCGCCGCAAAACGGCCGCGGCGTTGCTGCCATCCGAGAGGAGCACAAGCCCCTCGCCTGGGTCTGGGTCTTGCAGTTCGCGCACGCTCTCAGGCCGCAGGTTGTAGCGTCGGATACCGGTCAAAAAATCGAAGACCGGGCGGAACTCCTCAGTTGCGGAGAGCACGGTCAGAGCCAGGCGGTCGGACTGGATCTGAGGACGGATACCAGGCACTTCTCGTGTGAATGAGCCGTGTTCCACTTCAAACTCGTGGCGTGGTCCCATAAAGGGTTGAACGATGCAGCGCTCTCGCGCTATACTGAAGGCCTCACGGGGACGTGCCGCGAGGTCGAAGGCATAGTCCGCCCAGCCACCATCGGCCAGATCGAGACCTAGCCGCAGGCCAATGTGGGTGGGATGGCCGCCAGATTTGCGACGGACGGCGGGAATTCCGCCTCGGCTGGCAATGGCCAATTGCACTGAGTGGCTGAGACAATCGGCGACGAACGACAGGGCGTCCACGAAATTGCTCTTGCCCGCACCGTTTGGTCCGACCAACACCGTCAATCGTTCCAGGTTGACGATACAGGCTGCGATGTTCTTGTAGTTCCGAATCTGGACTTGACGCAGCATTGGCTTGCTCATACGACACCTCTCTTTACTACCACGAACACCCGCGTCACCTCGTTCTCCCGCTGGTCAATCACTTTTACCGCGTTTCTGTTGTCGTCCCTGCTCTCCCAGACCACCCCACCTTCGTCCAATGTTCTCACTGATGAACCAGATTTCACCCCTGCGCATAGAAGTCCTCGCTGTCCAGAGCCGTGAAAGCAGTCAATTCGCCGCCCGCTGCATAATCCGGTAGTAGCGCCTTAGCCGCTGCAGCCAGTTGACTTTTCCTTTCCGGCTGGATCAGCGGTCGTTGTGTTTGTTGAAGGTCTTCACGAATCAGACGCAGTGTGGCTTCGACAAGTGTTAGTCGCTCTGGGATCGGGAATTTCTTGAGTTCCTCCAGTATCTCTACGTATGTCACGTCTCCTCCCGGTCTTAGTAGTACAATCCCGCTACTGGCGCGTCAATCTCCTGCCCTAGCTCTGTGACCCGGATAGCGACCTCGGATGGCAACGGGTAGAATCAAATACCATTGGGCAGATCGGCTGTTTACTTGAGCCCAGTGACCACTTCGAACTTGGTTAATCGCTCAAGCTCGCCGAGAAATAGATATGTATGCAATACAACTGAGCAGGTCTCTTCATAGCCCGGGCCAGGTCTGTGCTTGCCTGTCGCTGCTGCCTCGTCAAATAACCTCCGCATAAGGTCAGAGAGATAATTCAATTGCTCCACCACCAACGGATTCCTACTGCGAACTCCAATTTGGTGCATGTAGGCTTCTAGGCGGTTCTTTTCCTTATCCTTGGCAAGTGACATAGGTTGATCGTCTCTGCCTTTGAGATGAAGGTAAGTCTTATCAGGAACCTGTAGGAGCGTGTGTGACAACTCGTATAATACATGGCGACAACTTAGTGCTGCTTGCGACCAACTAGCTGGATTATCCGAATCCAGACTATGGTAAATCGCCTCCAGTGTATTTGTAAGTCCCAGGTTCTCCAAAGCACCGTCCACTCGAACTCGATATTGATCAAAGAGGGTCGAAATGGTATCTCGCCTGGCCCACTCTTCCTTGGTTACCACCAACGCCGAAACGGCGTGACGTTCGGCAACCTCGTCCAGCATTAGGAGTTCAATTGTGCTTACCATTCGGTCAGAAGCAACCCGTTCGAGTTGCTGCATAGTCGTCAACGTACGACCCTGTTCAAGATCGAAAGGTTCTATGACAAAGTTTGGGAAGAAGCGGAATATCCGGGTGCGCAGGTCCACCAAGAGGAAATCAACCTGCTGGGCCAGGTCTGTATTGTCGGCGATGGCCTCTCTCATGTGCTCCCAGTTCGTCTCGAGGAACCATAGCAAAGCTATGTTGTCTTCCAGCGTCGCAGCTTGGAAGTGTAGTGCGAATTGTGCCAGTGCAACACAATCTTGCGGCTGGAAAGAACTCAGACACAAATAGGCGGAACCTGCCAATGCATAGATCTGTGAGCGGTTGTACCACTGATTGGTGCAGAAGCCTGCAGTCGCTTGCTGGAGCGTTGCGATAGATGTCTGAGAAAGGCAACCTGGCATTTGGTCGAAGCAAAGGCAGGCAGCATATACGTACTCAGGTGTCGTGTAGAAGTGAAACCGCTCTTGCCATTCCACAGAGGACAAATTAGTCTCCACGAAATTTTCAGCCATTCCAACAAAGTCAGTAGCATCATCTTTGACCCCAATGCTATCCAAGAAGGCCGCAATCATGTAACACGAGGCGAGATCGTATGGCTTGGAAATATCCTTGAGCCTTTTTTCCCCGAGGATTTCGCCCTTGATCGAATTCACGATTTCGTCTTGTCTGTTTTCAGGAGCATGATGAGCCAGGATGTAGCCTGCCCACGCCGTTTCAAATAGTCCTTCCCAGAAGGCTGTGTCCTGCCGTCGCGAGAGAACCTGACTGTGGATCTGATCATGAATGGCACGCAAGTTCAGCGAATCATTTATTGCCATCATAGGAACCACGCTTTGTTCCGAAGGTTATCAGCACAAACGATTCTCGCCCACAGTTCTGGATCCTGACAGCTAGAAATCACATTGGCGATGAGACGCGAGTAACTCAGGGTAACGGGTATGGCGGCAGCGTTGAAGCCCCTCCAGTTCAC
>CAZQDO010000328.1:0-6741 GCA_964592085.1 uncultured Anaerolineae bacterium
AACTTGCACCGGACAGTGAAGCTTTGGCGCAACGCATGGCAAACCGCCGTCTGCAGGCCGAGCTGGATCGCTGGTTGGTGAAGCAGATCAACGAACGGACAAAGGGCCCAGGTGCTTTCCGCGGCCTGCCTAGCGCCACGCAACTCTCCCGCGCCCGGCTGGCTGCCCGGCGGGCCTGGATAAAGACTGACCTGGGAGAGATCACCAGCCACTTTGAGAATATGACCGATTTGACCCGACGCGAATGGAAAGACGCCAGGCTGAAAGGTGATCCGTTGCAGAAATGGATACATCACGAGATCGGAAACCGCGAGTCCTTTTCGCCGGACATTGAGATACCCGCCGTCGCTAACGTCCTGGCTCAGTTCGACCAGCAGGTGCGGGATCGAACCCTGGCGCGGTTGATAGAAGGCGTGTTGCGACGCGCTGTCACAGAGGCGAAGGATGGAGCGGAAAGGAGGCAATCATGAGTGAAAACGCCCAATGGAACAAGAGCCGTGGAGTCATTGAGCGAGTATTCGTCAGCGGCCAGTTGGTGCTGGAGACTCCAGCCAGCTTCGGCAGCGGGGACGCGGAGGGCACAACCGACATGGGCCTGCTCTACGACCCGCTCGACGGACGCCCCTTGTTGCCCGGTGCTTCGATTGCCGGCGCGCTGCGCAACTATCTGCGAGAGTACGAAAAGGGCTTTGGCTGGAGGGAAGACACCGAGGCAACACACAAGTCGCGTGCCGAGCGGCTTTTCGGCCATCTCGACGACTCGCAACGCGACAGAAAAGCCAGCGTGCTCAGTTGGCTGATGGTGGACGATGCATTGGGCACGCCTCCCGAAAAAGGCGAACCGGTGGAAATCCGGGATGGGGTGACCATTGATCCCAAAACTCGCACGGCCGAGACTGACGAACGCGGCCGGGGCAAGCTATACGACATCGAGCTACTGGCCGCAGGTACGACGTTTCAGTTGCATTTCGAACTTTGGCTGACCGAAAAGAATCGAGAGAACCTGGAGTCTTTGGTTTTCGCTCTCAAGGGGCTGGAGGATGGCGCGATCGGTCTAGGCCGGCGTAAGCGGCGCGGTTACGGCCAATGCCGGGTCAGCGGCTGGCGGGTACAGCGCTACAAGATGAACGAGGTGGCTGGACTGCTCGGCTGGTTGAACTACACGCGCGGGGAAGGGAAATCCTACGACTCTATCCTCGGCATCCTTGATGGATCACCCGTCCTGGACTCCCGACGCGAAGCCTTCACTCTGGATGCGAACTTCCGGCTGAAGACTTCGCTGTTGATCCGGTCGAGCAGCGGCGAGGGGGACGCAGTGGACGCAGTGCATCTGCGTTCCTGGCGGGATGGCAAGGCCAGACCCGTACTCTCTGGCACCAGCCTGGCAGGAGTGATCCGGGCGCGGGCTTTGCGGATCGCCAATACAGTCTCTGGAAACGAACGCAAAGCGAGGGACTTCGTTGACAACATGTTTGGCAAACGGATTGGCAAATCCACAGATACACCTACTGGCAGCCGAGTAGTTGTTTACGAGACACTGGTCAAGAATGGCATCCCCGACCGGGTGCAGAGCCGGGTCAAGATAGACCGCTTCACCGGTGGTGCATATCCGCAGGCGCTGTTCAGCCAGCAGCCTGTTTTTGGGAAGTCAAAATCGGCCACACGTGTGAGAGTCCGCCTGGAGTTGCGAAAGCATCACGATATGGGGGATGAGGATTTCCATGCTGAAATCGGGTTACTCCTGCTGGTGCTCAAGGATCTGTGGACAGGTGACTTGCCTGTGGGAGGTGAGAGCAGCGTCGGGCGGGGGCGTTTACAGGGCGAATCGGCCACGCTGCGTATGGGCGAGACAACCTGGGAACTGGCTCAGAATCCCGATGGGACCCTATCCTTCGGTGGGAACGGCGATAGGGCGCTCCTGGAGGGCCGTTTCTTACAAAGTTTTCTGGAGGAGGTGCAGTGATGTCAGGTACTGGAAAAGTAATCGTTGTAGGCGTGACTTCTGCCGAAGAGCTGAGGAAATGGCTTCAGACAAAAGCGGGTGAGCATGGCCTGAGCTATCTGCTGGCCTATGCGGACGACGGCGTGATCTGGGGCCGCCTGGCTGATACGGGCCAACTACAGCTCTCTGGCGAGGCTTTCGGAGAAGTCAGTGTGGAACTGCGCCCCAGCACGTTGCAGCAGGCCCGGCTTTTCGGTCCAATAGGAGAGCTGTTCCTGTGGCGGATGGATGAGGGCTTTTCTTGCCGTCTCATCACCGATGGCGAGGCGAAACCCAAGAACGCTCTCGAAGACACCTACTGGCTGTGGGGCACCCGCGGTCGGCTTGGCGGTGAATTCACCTTGATGGAGGAGGGCAAACAGGGCCTCTTCCACGCGCCGCCTCTAAAGGATGCCGCAAGAAGACGAGGCGGTCTCAAGGTCAGGCACTACGTTGAATACGACCCGGAAACGGGCCAGGCGTACATCTCTCATAGCCGCCTGGTTGATTTGCAGATTGTGGAGGAGGCGAAAGATGGGAACCAGCCATGACAATCCAAGAAAACCACGGATCTACCAGAAGAAAAAGGGCGGTAAACCCGTAGGTCCTCGCTATAAGGTGGAAGCGCGCGCTCCCTACAATTTCATCCCTTTGCCAGAACGTCTAGTGCCTGCGCGAGATCCGCTTCCCCAAGATCGCTATCATTTGGACGCGCTTGCCGGGGTAATTCGATGTACACTCGAAACCTGTGCTCCTACATACATACGCGGCATGTTAGACGAAGAACAACACAAAGCACAGGGGCGTAAGAAGCCGGATAAGTTGACCGCCGAAGAAAAAGAGGAACGTGCGCCCTTCTTTTCCACCGGTGAAGAAGAAATCGAGGGCCTGGGTCAACCTATCATTCCCGGTAGCAGCTTGCGCGGTGTGATTCGTCAGTTGGTAGAAATCGCGTCCTACGGGCGAATGCGTTGGGTTGCCGATAAGCCAACGTTCACTTTCCGTGCCGTGGCAGCACAACGGGATGATCCTCTGCAGCAGCCCTACGAAGATGTACTGGGACGCTACGGGAGAAATGTGCGTGCAGGCTATCTACATCGGCAGGGTGAAGAGTGGTGGGTGCAGCCGGCGCAAACGCCAAAACAAGCCGGATGGAGTGAAAATGAGAGGGATAAGTGGATAAAAGTTGTCGATGAAGACATAGACTCTAGTTCACTTCCTGGTTTTCTCCATTTCGATGCCCGTGACTATGTCCCCCAAGTGCATGAGGTGAGTTTTGAACATGGACCGCGTGTGTCAAAAAGGGACTGGAAACGCGGTTCCAAGACACGCCCTAGCATACGCGTAGGTAGACCTGGTCGCTACCCATTTGAGGGTACACTGGTGACCTCCGGCAACATGGCAGAGACCGGTGGTGCGAGTCCGCGCCGAAACCACATCATCGTCCTGCCGCGTAACAGGAACCAACCTCCGCTTCCGATTCGCAAAGATGCGATCGATGCTTATGGCAAGGGCCTGACACCCTACCAGCGAGAGAATCTGGATGCTTGGGCCGGCGGTGACTGGGGGGTCCTTGCCGATGGTAAACCCGTCTTCTACGTGGAGGAAGGCGGCGAAGTCGCTTACTTCGGTCACAGCCCCAACTTCCGTGTACCAGCGCAACTGCACGGCGAACGAAAGGCCGCCAACCCAAGTGATTTTGTCCCCGAAGCACTGCGTACAGACAAGAGCCCGGACCTGGCCGACATCATTTTTGGCTGGGTCGAGGAGGAAGGAAGCCCGGTGCCAGTATGGGACGCAGGAGACAGCGAGCAAGAGATCAAGCAGTATGCCGGTCATGTCTTTTTTGAAGACGCCTGTTTCACGGGTGCCGATCACGATGTCTGGTATGGCAAAGATGCCGTTATTCCTCAGATCTTGGCGGGCCCCAAGCCAACTACATTTCAACACTATCTGGTGCAAAACGCTAGTGCCGGCCACGATCCTGATGTCAAAGCGAAGTTGGCTTACTATGGCACGCCGCGCAACGAAACCCAGGTACGCGGCTATAAGCTCTACTGGCATAAAGGAAGTAATCCGCCATTTGTTGCGGACGATTTGAAACGCAACGAAGAAACAGGAGAATTCCGAAACGAGTCTCAGCTTACGCGCATCCGGCCGCTGCAGCCAGGTGTCTGCTTCACGTTCGACGTTCGATTCGAGGACTTGCGACCGGAAGAGCTAGGGGCGATCCTTTGGGCGCTGGCCTTGCCCGGAGAGAAAGAGGCTACCTACTGCCATAAGCTCGGGATGGGCAAGCCACTAGGGATGGGCGCCGTCGCCATTACGCCCACCCTCTTTCTCAGCCGGCGACAAGAACGCTATCGCCGTCTTTTCAATGAGGACAACTGGCACGAGCCAGGAGGTGACGATACGGTAGATATTCAGCCCTATCTTGATGCATTCACTGGCTACGTTTTGCAGATGTTGGGCTGCAAGTCGGGGGATTTTACAGCGTTGAAACGTATCCAGATGTTACTGGAGATGCTGCGCTGGCGCGAAGGCGACGAAACCTGGCTGGAGCAAACGCGCTACATGGAAATAGAACATGAAGTAGATGGCGGCGAGCCCATCAATGAATACGCCGAACGCCCAGTGCTGCCCGATCCGTTGGCAGTTGCCGCAGGCCAGTCTGTGCAACCCACTGTCCCGCGGAGGCAGACCACGGCGCAACGACCAGAGGATACCATTCCCTCATCACGCCGAACCGGCACCGTCAAATGGTTTAGTCGCCAGAAGGGCTACGGTTTTATCCGGCCAGACGATGGGGGTGAGGATGCATTCTTTCACTTCACTCAACTAGCTGGCGGGTTGACAGATCCATTGGAAGGTACTCGTGTGTCGTTTGTGATGGGTAAAGGACCAAAGGGACGCGACCAGGCCCAGGACGTGCGGCCGGAGTAGAGCTAAGACTTGACGCCGTATGTCGTTGCCTACAGAAAGGATCTCGGAATGCTCCTCCTCAACTTCTCCCACCCCCTCACCCCCGAACAGTTGCGGCGGGTCGGGGAATGGATCGGGCGGCCGCTGACGCGGGTGGTGGACGTGCCCACCCAGCTCGACCACGAGCGGCCCCTGGCTGAGCAGGTGGGGGAGCTGGTGGATGGGGTCGGGCTGAGTGCGGAGCAGTGGCAGACGGCACCGCTGATCATCAACCCGCCCGGCTACGCGCCGGCTGCCGTGGCGCTGCTGGCCGAGCTCCACGGGCGGATGGGCTATTTCCCGACTATGGTCCGCTTGCGGCCGATATTGGATAGCAGCCCGACCCAGTACGAGGTGGTGGAGATTGTGAACTTGCAGGCCGTGCGCGACGCGGCGCGCCTGACGCGGCACGGTTGAAGAACAGCGGATTGGCAGGATGGACGGATCAATAGGCCGTGCACGACGCAGCACGGTAGCTATCCCCGAAGTGGAGGCCAGGCATGAAGGTTGTTCGTAATTGGCTCCGTTCGCGATGGGTGGATATTCTGGTGACGGGTGTCTTCCTACAGAGTATCATCGCCGCGATCTACACTTTCGACCCGCGCATCGTCATCGTCACGGCCCTGGGCGGGCTGGCTATGTTGGTCCTGGTCTTCGGCATGGTCTCCTACTGGCGGCGGTATCATCGCCGTCCGAGGCGGGGGGAGAATGTGGCCTTCAAGGTGCCGCGTCGTGGCCTTCTGTTCACCGTCGGGTTTCAATCGGACACCATCAGCCTGGCCCTCGACCACCAGAAACCCGATTTTGTGGCGTTCATTTGCTCACTTCATACGGAAAAGGTCGTGGATGACGTAGTGCTGGCGCGTGGCTACGACGCCGAGCATTACAAGAAGGAGATCGTGGATCCACAAAACATCAAAGAGATTCGCGCCAAGACAGGGCTGGCGCTGGACTGGCTGGAGGCTAAAGGGCTCAAGTCCGCAGAGATGGTGGCAGACATCACCGGTGGTATGACTACTATGTCGGTAGCCGTGTTTTCCGTAACCGAGGAGCGGTGGGTGGACAGTCAGTACGTCCGTTCGGCCTTCGATGACCAAAACCGTCGTATCCCCGGCAGCGAGGAGGCTGTGCTGGTGAGCCGGTATAGTTCGTGAGAAGTATTTGACAGCACAGGCGAAGTAGAGGGTTGTTTCCCGAAGCTGACCTGATTGGAGAAGAGAACCATGCTTGATAGACTCCGCATTGCCAAATACCGCTTCACCCTGGAAGCGGTGGAGAGACTGGGGCTGCCACGCTACAAGGGGAGCACGCTGCGGGGGGGCTTTGGGTCGGTTTTTAAGCGCACGGTGTGCTTCCAAAAAGAGGTGATGAGCTGCGCCGATTGCCTGCTGCGGGCCAGCTGCCCCTACGCCTACATCTTCGAAACCTCACCGCCCCAGGACGCCGAAGTGCTCCGCACCTACTCGGACGTGCCGTTGCCCTTCGTCATCGAGCCGCCGCTGGACACCAAGACGGTTTACGAGCCGGGGGAGACGCTAGACTTTGGGCTGGTGCTGGTGGGACGGGCCATAAACTACCTGCCCTATTTCATCGTCGTCTTCCGCGAGCTGGGCAGGGTGGGCCTGGGACGGGGGAGGGGGAAATACGCGCTGCGAGAGGTGGCGGCCGTGCAGCCTCTCAATGGGATCGAGGAGATCATCTACTTGGCGGCCAACGAGATGGTGCGCGAGCGAGACTTGAGTGTGGGGTGGGAGGAGATAGAGGCTCAAGCGTCAAACGTGAAACGTGAAACGTCAGGG
>CAZQDO010000329.1:0-6450 GCA_964592085.1 uncultured Anaerolineae bacterium
CATCGCCAGTGAGCCGCCGGAGCTGCGTGCCCAGTCCGGCGTCCGCGCTGTGTTGGTCTACCCCCGCATCCGCTTGGCTCGCAACCAGTTGGGCCGTTTGCTGCGTTATGGGGGGCGTTTTCACACGGCAGGTGGGCCACAATTGACCGTCGGCATCCAGAATGGCGACGTGCCCCGCGATAAAGCGGTACTGATTGATCGTTGGCCTTCCGAAGGGCGCGATGGTCGGGCCTGGTATCGGGTAGACCTGCTGGAGACGTGCGTCGAGTGCGAAGTGGGCCACTACTGGCTGGCGGCCGATGACCCAAACATCGAAAGCGGCTGCCCGCGCCTGGTCTGCGATCAATGTGGTCACCAAGTGGACACACTTCACATCACCCAGGCCGCACTGACCTGTAATGCCCCCGACATCCTCATCATCACCGATGTCTCTTTCAGCCAGTGGCTGGCGCGGGAGAAGTACACCCACCTATGGGGCCTGTGGCAGGGCGACTTCGTCACCGTCGCCCCTCGCTTCCTGGTGCTGGACGAAGTCCATCTTCACGAGCGACTCAAGGGGGCGCACATCGCCCGCCTCATTAAGCGTTTCCAGGCCCGCGCCCGACTGGCCTATCAGCAGACCGAGGAGACGCAGCGGCATCCCATCGTCATTGGCGTCTCTGCAACGCTGCACGATGAGCGACGCTTCCTGGCCAAGCTGATGGACGTGGACCCCCAGGACACGCCCCGCTACGACCGGCTACGAGTCATCAGTCCCAAAGAGCACGAATTGGAGCCGACCGAGGGTCGTGAGCGGTATATCTTCATCTACCCACGCCGACTCTCACCCACGCCGCGCAGCCCGCAGTACCGGGTCAACGATCAGGCAGCAGCCATCCAGATCGTGATGTGCGCCATGCATAACCTCAAGACTGAGGCAGAATGGCGTGGATTGGCCTTTTTTGACTCGATCAACGACCTGCGCCAGTTCCGCAACAACTACGATGCCGATCCCAGCCTGCAATGGGTGACTTTTGGCCCCGGTCGGCGCGAGATCCCGCCGGCCAACCAGGACGAGCTATGGCGTATCCGCACCGATCGTCGCAAGGCGAACGAGGATACTTTCAATCGCTGTGGCAGCTCCTGCGAGGAGCGGGCGCGAAATGCCACGCTGTATCAGTGCCCCCACTTTCGGACCGGCGACTGCTGGGTCTTTGCCAAGCAGACTGGTTGGAACCAGGCACTTAGAGTAGCAAGGTCAGTCTATGCTGGGGCCGAGCCGGGGGCGACCGCCATTGATGACAGGGATCTCATCCCCACTTCCCCCTCGTTGGAAGTGGGCTATGACGACGATGCCATTCATCTGGTCTACCAGCACAAAGCCCCACCCAGCGCCGCCAGTTTCATCCAGCGCCGGGGGCGGGCCGGTCGCGATCCCGATGACTCACCCATCATCGTCACTCTGCTCTGGCCCTATCGCCCCGACGATGCCTTCTATTTCTTCCACCCGGAGGCCCTCTACGATCCGGCTTTTGACGATGCCCCGCTCAACGCCGGCAACTTCAACGTGCAGCGCACCCACACCCTGCTCGCCTTCTTCGATCTGCTGGCCTGCCTGCGGCGGCAGAACGTAGACGGTATCCGCGACACCCCTCAGATCATAGACTTCACTCAGGCAGGGTGGCATGATTTTCCGCCCAGTGATGAAGTGATTCAGGGATACGAGTGGCTGGATGACCCCAAACGCCCAGGCCAAATGCGTGTAGTCATTAAGCACAAACGGACCAAGCAAGCAGTTTGGTTCAGCGGCAAGCCGATTGAAAAAGGCTGGGTGCGGCAAGAGGGCGGGAGGTTACTGGTCAAGGGCTGGCTGGCGATGGACGAGGGGCTCACTCATCAAATCCTTCGGCCTGCCTGGGAGTGCCTCAACCAGGGTGACTTGTTGGACAATTATCTGACGTTGTCAGAAATCCCTAGCCGCCCTTTCCAAACACACCGCAGCTATCCCTTTCTGGTGCCTCCTGGCGCATCGCTGCCCGATCGATTACTGCGCCGGTTCGGTGACAAAGAATGGCATTCCAGTCACGATCAAATCGAGTGGACCAACTGGCTCAAGACCTACCGTCACATTGACTGGATGTTGCAAGGCAGCGAAGAGGCCACCACACTCACCGTTCATTATCCTAATCCGGAGCAGAGTCAACCTGGGCACGATGACGAGGCGGCTGCTCAGGCAGCCGTCGCCGAACGCACCGTAGACGTCACCTTTGGCCTGACTGAGCTCCTGCCGGGCAACGTCTCCTACCGCCTGCGCGAAAGTCAGGCCATTCACTGGACGCCCATTCCACGGGATGGCGAATCCACCTTCCTTTATCCAGAGGAAGATGTGTTAGACGCAGACGGTAATGTCATCGGGCGGCAGCCAGTGGCTGGATTCTTGCCCGTGCAGAGTGATATCGCCAGCAAGCCGGATAGCATCTTCGGCGTGCCGCGCTATCTTGATCAGCAATTCCCCGGCCTGCCTTTTATGACTCTCAAGCGCCTGCGGGTGGAGACCTTTGGCCCGCCCAACAAACAATACAGCCGCAACTGGGTGTTTGTCCCTGATCCGGACAATCCCAAAGAGGGCTACTCAGTCGAAGTACGACCAGGTGATCAAGCCCCTCCGAACACCTTTGTTATCTCGCGCCGCTCGTCGGCCCGGGCCAATTCGGTCATCATCCCCTACATCGCGGCCGAGCGGCGGGTATTGCAGCGCCAACTCCTGCCACCGTTGGAAACGCTATTCGGTGCCATTGACGGCTTCCTGGAAGAAGCGACCGCTATGCTGGGCTACACCCGCGTCTTTTATGAGATGCAGATTGACGTCAAAGCACCTAAACACGAGCAAAACATAACGCTGCACCGTTACTTCTTTCCGCTGGAGCCCGAGGTGGACGAAGCCGAGCAGCCCAAGCCGGTGCTGGTGGGCTACGCAGTCGAGACACAAGGCATCCGCTTCCAGGTCAATCCCGATCTGCTGGCCCAGACGGTGACAGCCATCCTGGAAGACGAGGAGCTGCGCCTACACCTGCGCCGCAATTTCGCCATCTACTGCATGGCCCCCCACGCCGCCGAGTGGGAGGTATTCATCAAGACCCACTTAGACTCAGTGATGGTGGCGGTGGATTATTGGCTGCAAGAGGTCGTGCCCAACAGCACCGGTGAGCCGCGCCTACTCGACCCGGACGTCGACCGCGAGCCGCTGATCGCCTTTTACACAGCCAACCGGGTTGTACGTCAGGGAGACGTGGACGAGTTCGCCGCTCTGCTGCACGACGAGTTGTTCGCCCAGCTCAACGAGACGCTGGAGGTGGCCTTCAAGGAGACCGCCGAGTTTTACGACTTCCTGACGAGTGTGGTGTTGCACAGCCTGAGCTCCCTGCTCAAGAATCTCATCGCCCGGCTGGGTGGCGTAGGCAGCGACGACCTGGTGGCCTACGCCGACCTGCCGGTGCTGGACCAGGTGGACCGCTCCATTGCCCCGCGCATCCTGATTATGGACACGGTGGAGGGCGGCTCGGGTGGCATCGCCCAGGCCTTTGAGCGACTGGACCTGACCGATAACGAAGGCTCGCTGTGGTGGACCTTACAGACCGAACTGGGAAGCTGTCCGATTGCTAACGGTGAAGCATTGGTACGGGCTGCCCTCAACCGCGCCACCCCCGACCAGATTCAAGGCGTGCAAGACAAAGCAGATCCAGATGCGTTGACGGCTCTACTGGATGAATTAGGCCTGAGCGACCCGGCCCCGGAAGCTCTTCAAACCCTGGGCCGCACCGTCTTCAATGAGATCGAGGTGAGCGGTCAAAGCATCAATCCGGCTTTGATCATGCACGAGCTCTTCACCCTTCAAAGAGACTTCGACACTCAGGTGCCGGGTGTCATCCCCCGCGAGGCAACGGTGCGCCATGCTGTGGCTGCTCTAGATGCTACTCAGCAGCCCAACATGTATGCCTTGCGCGAGGCATTGAGGACGAGCGGTGTGGCCGAAGACGAGCTGAATCACGAATTTGGGCTGCAACTGCTGGTCCTTTACCAGAGCGCCTGTGACGATGGCTGTCCCGTCTGCCTGAGCGCCGACAGCGACGTGGAGCATTACTACCTGGCCCCGCTACTGAACTCCCGCCGCTCACTCAAGAAGCTGCGCGAGGTGCTTAACCGAAGCAAGCCTCAAGGTGATTGCCTGGCGGCGCTGGCGGAGTCACTGCTGGACCAGGACCCGGTGCAAGTCGAAGCCAATCCAGGCAGACTAGCCGACCAGTTACATCCTGACCTAGGTCTGGGTGTTGTAGCCCAGGTGGGTGAAGACGGTCAGATGACTGGAGCTACAGCCACAGCGGTGGATTCGCAGCGGGCCAGCGAGTTCCTGCACAGCGACGGTGGCTGGGAAGAACGTTGGGCAGAGGGGCGATCTATTGAAACACCTGATGGCACCAAAGTGCGGTCTCGCGCTGAGTATATCATTGCGACCAGCCTGTGGAATGCTGGTATTGCCTATCAGTATGAGCCTTCCCTTCCCTTTCGGGACGAAAACGGTCAAACTCGCTTCATTCACCCTGACTTCTACCTATTCGAGCACAACGTGTATGTCGAATACTGGGGACGTGATGATACTGAGTATGTCGAGTCTCGCCGATTCAAAGAAAGTGTCTATGCTCGTCGCGGTATTATTCCTATTCACATCGAGAGGGATGAGGTTGACCATGGAGTTCTCCTAGACAAGATTCGTTCAGCGTTGTCAGAGGATGTGCGTTTCTATGCTCGTTTGCGAATAGATGCCGATTGTAGAGACTTTGGGGAACACGAAAGCTCTAGACTGACACAAGCCGTTGCAGAGGCAACAAATGCTGTTCCAGACAGCGTCAGGACGCTGTATGCGATTCCAGGTAGTGTTCTCGTCACTCTCGAAATGTCCGAGAACGCGGTTGTTCGGCTGATCGGGATGCTAGCTCAAGGTGAAAGCTATCTGGGCCAGACCCGAGTCATCGATGCACACGCTCGGCGAGCAGTGCCATTGAGCCGAGAGACATTAGCAGAGTATCCAAATCTACAGCCCGGATACGTCCTAAACTACTACGCGGGCCTGGACCAATTGGGAGAACTGGTTTTGGAAGCTTCCGATGATGTCAAGATCGAGTTTGCAACGCTCAAGGCTCGCCTTCTTGATTGTATGCAGGATGAGTATCTGTATGGGAGGACAGACAGCTCGAGGTCAAGACATACTCAAGTTGTAGATGCATTGAATACATTGACCGTCAGGAACTTTGGCATCTCGTTTACTGACTTGTGTGTAGAGGCTCCTCCTGAATGAACCGCTTCAGTCCCGCTGGGTGGCTACTATGCAAAACGAACCTTTCTTCCCACTTAATTCATATAGCGCTTTCATACAAGACTTGTGGCATTCGCCAGATGCTGATCCGTTTAGAGAAGCAGTACATGATCGTATGCGAGACCTGCTGGATCAGATTCTCCCAGATCTGTTAAGAAGGAGCTGGGATATTCATCCACATTGGATGCCCTCTTATCGGGTGAGCCATTACCATGTTTCGGACCGGGTGCCAACGATTAGCTCCATTCAGATTCGACTCTCTAAAAGTAGGCAACTTATCCAATGGATGGAGGACAATCTGTTACGCGATTTTGGGAGGCAGGCCAATCACATTCGGTTGGAGTGCCGGATAAGCGAGCATGGTTTTGCTGTGCAATTGTTCTTGAATCGGGATGCCTGGATTGATGGCAAGAACCTTGTTGGCAAGGTACTAAAAAGCCCGAATGCGGAGGAATATCGTGAGTTTCTAGCGCAGCGCTTTGCCGACATGTTGCCCGAGTCGCGCTTGCAAGTCTACCGCCCCTACCGAGATACTGATCATTGGTGGCGTTCACAAGCTGTTGTCAGCGAGTCGGTCGAATCCTTGGCCGAGTCAGGGGAGATAGAATGGTATCTGGGCAAGTATAGACCTGCCCGGCACCATCTGTCGATAGGTGTTCTTTATAAAACGGAGGACCGCCGTATAAGCAAGCCCATAATTGTGCAAGAGGTCATGAGCCGCTTGGAGGAACTCTATCCTGTCTATGAACTGATTGCGTGGACACGAGAGAATGATTATCGACGCTTCGCGGATTAATAGTTCGCCTATCGAGTGGGATGTTCAAATTAAGCCAACGAATGTGTACAGCATACGCCCGTGGAATAGTCATAGACTCAGAAGTGATATTATCTTAGTGGCTTATGTCAGTCTTTGAAAAACGCTTCTACCAACTCGGCGACATTAATCACCTGGGCGTTCAGGGCTATAAAGCATCGCTCCTGACCGCTCTAAGCCAGTGTGCCTTGCCTGCCGACCGTGACCGACTATTGTGCCAGGAGGTCGTTGAGATCACACGCCGCATCACCGATGGCATCCGCGATTTGATCGAACGTGACAAGTG
>CAZQDO010000329.1:6460-6741 GCA_964592085.1 uncultured Anaerolineae bacterium
ACATTAGGTACTTGACCTGGGGGCTGTCCCCCTCGCCACTTGGGCTGATGTGAAGGAGGTGAACAATGGCAGATCTTCGTGACCGATATATGCAGGGGGTAAAGGCCCTTTTGCAGGCGATTGCGCCAACGGACACTGACCACTTGACTGTGCTCACACTTCAGGGGCGACTGGACCAAGCGATCTCCGAGATTCGGGAGTATGGGCCCACTGACAGTGCCCGTGCCGAGATTGCAAGAGTGACAACTGAGCTTGACCGCATCTGTTTGGATCGTTTAGGC
>CAZQDO010000330.1:0-6725 GCA_964592085.1 uncultured Anaerolineae bacterium
GGAGTGCATATAGGGAGCGAAGGCAGGGTAGCTGTCGTGGCCAAGCACTTCCCTGGTCACGGGGGCAGCGATCGCCGCGCCGACGAGGAAGTGGCTACGGTGCAGAAGTCGCTCCAGGAGCTGCGCAAGATCGAGCTGGCTCCCTTTTTTGCTGTGACCCAACTCAAAGAGGATGATCCCCAGGCTATGACCGATGCCCTGATGACGTCTCACATTCGCTACCGGGGCTTTCAGGGCAACATCCGCCAGCTCACCCGTCCCATCAGCTTCGACCCCCAGGCCCTTCAGGCACTCATGGCTCTGTCGGAATTCGAGCCCTGGCGCAGTCAAGGCGGACTGATGGTTAGCGATGATTTGGGGGTCCCGGCGGTGCGCAAGTACTACGACCCTCAATTGCAAACCTTCCCCCACAAGCGCATCGCTCAGGAGGCATTTCTGGCCGGCAATGATCTGTTGACGCTCTCCCAGTTTGCCTTGACTGATGATTGGTCAGCGCAGTTGGAGAATATCAAGGCCACCATTCAGTTCTTCCGCGACAAATACCTCAGCGACCCCAACTTCCAGACTCGGGTCAATGAGGCCCTGGGGCGCATCCTGCGTCTCAAGTATCGGCTCTACCCCGATTTCTCCCTGGGAGCGGTTCAAGTCAGCATAGATAGCCTGGCAGAGAGGGTGGGGCAGGGAAGGGAGACCGTTTTCCAGGTCGCTCAGGAAGCCATCACCCTCATCTATCCTGGACCAGAGGAGTTGGCCGATAGACTGCCCAGTCCCCCCCTTCTTGAGGACGACATTCTCATCTTCACTGAGGACCGGCAGGCGAGCGATTGTCCCACTTGTGAGCCATTCCCTTTTATCGAGCCCGATGCTTTGCAGAGGACCATCCTTCAGCTCTACGGGCCCGAGGCTATTGGGCAGGTGGACCCAGAACGGATCAACAGTTTGACCTTCAGTCAATTGAAACAATTCCTGACCGGGGGAGCGGTTCCTGATATAGACGTCGAGGGGCTGATGCGCGAGGCTGACTGGCTTATCTTTGCCATGCTGGACCTCAACACTGAGGACTATCCTCAGTCCGACGCGGTTAAATCTCTGTTGAAACTGCGCTCCGACGTTCTGCCCGGCAAGAAGGTGGTGGTGCTGGCTTACAGCGCGCCCTATTACCTGGATAGCACCGAGATCAGCAAGTTGACGGCTTACTATGGCATTTACAGCAAGGTTGAGCCTTTCGTCGAGGCCTCGGTGCGGGCCCTCTTCCAGGAGTTCATGCCCTTGGGGGCCTCGCCGGTCAGCGTGGAGGGGATAAAGTACAACCTGATCTCGCGAACTGAGCCCGACCCCGATCAGGTCATTGAGGTTATACCGCCTGCCAGGCTTAGCCAGCAGGAGGGAACGCCTACACCTATTGATCTCGAGGTGGGGGACACCTTGCTGGTGCGAACCAGTGTCATCCTGGATAGGGGCGGCCACCCAGTACCCGATGGCACACCAGTGGTATTCCGCCTCTTCTACCCAGCCGAATCGGTGGAATCGCCTTCTCATTACGTGACCACTGTAAATGGCGTGGCGGAGACGACCATTTCCTTGGAGAAGACCGGGGAGCTGAACATCACAGTGACCAGCGATCCGGCCCAAACGTCCACCACGTTGAGAGTGACCATCCAGGGCGATGAGCCGGCCATCATTGCTACCCTGGTGCCTCCTCCCACGGACACACCCACGCCGACTTCTACGCCCACGCCGACTTTCACGCCGACCGATACGCCTGTGCCAACACCTACTCCCACCCCAACCGATACTCCCACGCCCACTTCCACGCCTACCTCTACGCCCACCCTTACCCCTGAGCCAACTGCAACTCCGACGACTACACCGACCGAAGCTCCCCCTGAAGAGGAGGAGGAGATTGTCGAGCCACCGGCTCGTCCAGTGGACATGGGCGATTTTGTTCTGGCCGTATTGGTCAGCCTGGTGGTCGGCGGAGCGAGCTACGTGGTACAGCTCAACAATGGTTATTCTCTATCGCAGCGATTGAGGTTCTTCTTGTTGAGTCTGGTGGCGGGGATGACGGGCTACAGCCTCTACGGGCTGAACCTGCCGGGGGCGGGGCTGTTCCGACAGCTTTCATCAAACTGGGGAGCCTTTTTGATGTGCCTGCTTTTCAGTTTGCTCCCCCTGGGCTATGTGCTGGGCCAGCAAGTATGGGATAGGATGCAAACGAGCAGGAGGCAACAGGTAACGAGCGATGAATAACAGGGAGGCCGCTCGTTGACTTGTTACTCGTTGCCTCATCACTCGTCAAATGGGAAGGGGAGGTGCGAGGAGGGTAATCAGAAAGGCGAGGACGATCAAGGCCAGGGCGATGGCCAACAGAGGTCTGTTCTCCAGGGTCGCAATGGCCCATTCTCCTTCAGTGGGGAGTATGTCAATCAAAGGCTCAGGGATGGGGAAGGAGTGTAGCTCGGCTTTGAATTCGGCTACGCTGGCTGGCCGCTCGTCGGGGTGCATCTCCAGGGCTCGCAAGATGGTCCTCTCGACTCGAGGGGATAGCCGAGGGTTGAGGCTGCGAGGGGAGGGCAGAGAATCGGGCAGCAGGAAGCGCTGCTTGACGTCGGCCGGGGGCTGGTTGGTGAGGAGATGGTAGAGGGTGGCCCCCAGGGAGTAGATGTCGGACCGAATGTCGGTGTGCCCTGTGTCTCCCCCATATTGCTCCAGCGGGTGTATTGAATCGTCCCGCGACCCTGGAGGATGGTGATCGTTCTGGAGTCGTCGGGGGCCAGGAGCTTGACCAGGCCGAAGTCCACCAGCTTGAGCGTGCCGGCAGGGGTGAGCCTGATGTTGGCGGGCTTGACGTCGCGATGGAGGATGGGCGGATCCTGGCTGTGGAGGTATTCCAGGGCATCGCAGAGCTGATCGGCCCAGGTTCGTACCTGTTTCTCCTCCAAGAACCGGCCCTGGCGACGGGCCTCGTCCATGATTTCCTTCAGGTTGCGACCAGCCACGAAGTCCATGACCAGATAGTCGCGTCCTGCCTCTGAGAAGTAGTCGGAAACCTTGGGCAGATTGGGATGGTCGAGTCTGGCCAATACGCTGGCTTCGCGGTGGAATTGTGTTCGAGATTGGGCTGCGAAGTCGGCATCGGCCTCGAGCTGCACCTCTTTGACGGCACACTGCCTTCCCTCCAGCCGCAGGTCCTCGGCTCGGTAGACAGCGCCCATGCCGCCCTGGCCCACCAGTTCCACTATTTTGTATCTTGACCGCAGGACGGTACCAATCGCTAGGGGTGTGATCAAAGCTTCTGTCCTCGTGGCAGAGTTTGCCTATAGCTTAACTCATAATCATTTTCTTGTCAAACCGCTTTGCTTTATGAAGGGGAGTGCAGCCGCAAGCCTGCCTGGGGCGGACTTGCATCCGCACTCTTTCTTCCAAGTATCAGGAGGCGCTGTACGATGGCCGAAATAGGGATGCCCACCCTGATCATGCTGGAGGGCCATGAAATTGGTCGGAGCTGGCCTGTCGAGAAAGAGAGAGTTATCATTGGGCGTAGCGAGGATTGCGACGTCGTGCTCAGGGAACGCCAGGTCTCCCGCCGTCACGCCCAGATTCGACGCCTGGACAGCGTCGCTTCGCTTACAAACAGCGCCGCTTCGCCTACATACGCCCTGGAGGACCTGGGGAGCCGGAACGGAACCTACGTCAATGGTCTCGAG
The DNA here is from genome assembly GCA_964592085.1 of uncultured Anaerolineae bacterium. Taxonomy (GTDB): domain Bacteria; phylum Chloroflexota; class Anaerolineae; order VGOG01; family VGOG01; genus CAZQDO01. The sequence goes on from CAZQDO010000330.1 coordinate 3,708, forward strand.
GTCACAGAGCCCTACGTCTTGCAGGATGGCGACGAGATCCAGATTGCCCTGTGCGTCAGGCTGAGCTTCGTTGGCGCTGAGGCTACGGCCCCATTGGTTTTCGAAAGGGGGAGGCGCCCCGGCCTTTATCTGGATAAGGAGAGGCTCTTGGTACTTGTTGGAGAGCGGGAGCTGAGTCCTCCCCTCTCTTTGGCCCAGTATCGGCTGTTGGAGCTCTTATACGATAGGACAGGACGAGTATGCAGCCGCGATGAGATCGTGGAGGCCGTGTGGCCCGAGGCATCGGAGGAAGGGATCTCTGACCAGGCCATTGATGCTTTGATCCGACGCCTGCGCGAGAGGGTGGGTGAGGTTGATCCCGATCACCAGTACATCGTCACGGTGCGCGGCCATGGCTTCCGCCTGGACAGATTCCCCTCATGACGACCACTGTTTCCGCGATAGGTGAAGGTCTCTCGGCCGAACCTTTTCGCGCCTCGGTCAGGAGACCCTCGGCGATCAGATGATTACTGCTGCTGCAGCATGGCCCTCGCCTGATCTCTGATTTCCCTCAATTGCCGGGCCGTTCTCTTGTCTCCCCGTCGGGTCAGATTCTGGATGATGAGATCCAGCGTCCTTAATAACTCGTTGTCTACCTGCTCGACGTTCTCCTCCAGAAGCTTCTTTGTCTCTCTGGGATATTGAGCCTCCATCAGCCGGTTGATGAACTTGATGGGGCGAGGCGTTCTTTCCTCCAGCAACTCGAGGGCCAAAGACTCCAGACGTTTGAGTTTCCTGGTCGCCTCCTTGTCCCCCTCGTTCTCGGCCTGGTTGATGTTAGCTGAGAGGACGGCAAAGAAGGCTGAGTCAATCTCTTCCACGTGCTCTCGCAGTGCTTCCTCTAGCTCCTCGCTCTCGAAGATCTCCTTCAACAGATTCGCTTTTTCTTGCAGGATGGCCTGGGTCTCGGCATCCACTTTATCTCTGATCTCCAGGATGCGGGCTCGTAAGTCCTTGAGCCGCTGAGCCTCCTCGATTTTTCCCTCCCCTTCATTGGCTTCGATTCTGCTGGTCAGGCTGCGGAAGAACTGGTAGTCCAGCATGCGGCGCCCAAGAGCGATCACTGTCTCCAGTTCGGCGTCACTCTCGCACTCAATCACCTTCTTCAGGAACTCTTCTCGCGTCATGCCCCCTTCCAAAGCCTCGGCGACCTCTCGCTCGACCCGGCTGGCTCTGCCCAGGCTGCTGAACTCCAGCAGCTTCTCCCGCAGGTCCAGAAGGCGACTGGCCTCGTTTTCCTCACCTTCAGCCCTGGCCATCTCTATCGAACTGGTCAGGATATAAAAGAACTCGTAGTCCAATTGGGCATCGTTTTCTCGGGCCAGGACTCGCAGCACTTCGTCGCTGGTCGCATCCAGGAAACGACGGAGCAGGTCCAACTTGGCTTTTCGAGCCTTCAGCATCTCCTCGGTGATGCCTTCAGCCCGCACCACCTCGTCCATCAGTCCTTGTAAGCTGAGGAAGGTTTTGGGTTGCAGAAGATAACCCTTGCGTTTTTCAGGAGGCAAATGGCTCAACACGCGGTTGGTCATGTCGCCGACGAATTTGTGCTGTTCGTCGCCTCCCAGGTTCAGTTCAGGTGGCAGGAAGCAAAGGAGCAACTCCTTGTCGGGATCGTGGTAGACGAAGGGGACGTTCAGCATCCCGGCGTTGCTGCATTGAGGGCAGGTCGCAACGTTGATCTGGCCTCGCAGGAGTTTGGATTTGGCCTCTGGATCCTGACCTACGTCAATGATGGTCTGCACCTGGGCAGTGAATTGGCGCCCGCAAAGGGGGCAGGGCACGGAAACGGTTTGTGGTGGGTACACGGTTGGGTTTTCCTTTCTGTTTTGGTCAAGTGGTCGTATGGAAGGGGTTTCGGGTTTATCGTTCCATAACTCGAAACCCGCAAACTCGAAACCCGAAACTTGTCTTTGTTAAGCCCATTTGGCATAACGATTCAGCGCTCGCTGGACCAGAGCCTGGGCGTTGACTACGGTGGCTTCTTGGATCTCTTCTTCGGTTAACCCGGCGCCGGCGGCTACCAGGCGAGCCATCTCCTGGTCTATCATGTCGCCGGGCGTGTGGGTGTCGGTATTGAGAACCAGTTTGGCTCCCGCCTGGCGTGCGATCTGAACGATGTGGCCGTTGGTCAGGCAGTGGCCTGAACGGGAGGTGATTTCCAGATAAACGCCGTTTTCTGCGGCGATTTGGGTCTCTGCCAGGGTGATGAGGCCAGGGTGCGCCAGGATGTCCACCTCGGCGCACTCCACCGCAGCCCGGTTGGTGCCTTTCATCACTGGCTCTACGATGGTCTCCCCGTGCACGACGACCAGTCCTGCTCCCAGCCTTCTAGCCCGTCGGGCCAGGGGAGCGATGCTGGCTGGAGCCGTATGGGTCAGCTCCACGCCTGGCACGAAAGTGAGGGGAAAGTCTCCTCTCTGCTCCTGGGCGAAGTGCACCAGGCCGGCGACAATCGCGTCCAGATTGGACGCATCGGCGTGGTCGGTGATGGCGACGGCCCCATATCCCTTGGCGGCTGCCCGTCGCAGAATCTCGCTGGGCAGGAGTACCCCATCGCTGAAGAAGGAGTGAACGTGGAGGTCAATGCGTTGGTTTTTGATCTCTCTCATTAGAATTCGGTGAGTATCTGATGGGTATCCGTGTAGATGTGTTCTTCAAATAAAGTGCGGAGATCCGTTAGGCTTTCTACGAGCGCCTGTTGATCTTCCTCGTCTGTGGATGTCAGCAAGCCTGCCGTTTCAGAGGGAGATTGTGTAAAGAGTGTAGAATGAAATCTGTTTCTGTTTCGCTTTGCGGTGACGAAGCTCCTGGCTAACTGCTGCAAGCGGGGATCTATTCCCAGCAGTATTCCCCCTTCTGCCTGCTCAGCCTGGTTGACAATCTTGGTGAAATCCTCAAGGAAAGATGCAAGTTTCCCTCGCGCCTCTTTCGCGGCCTCGGCCCTTTCTTCGTCAGCAACCCCGGACAGTCTCAGCT
>CAZQDO010000331.1:0-6712 GCA_964592085.1 uncultured Anaerolineae bacterium
GCCCCATCATGGCCTCACCCGCAATGGGCAGATCCCGGCCCCACTTATCGGTGGCTGATTTCAGCGCTCGCTCATAGATCGCCCTGGCCTTGTGAAGCTGTCCCTGGCGAATGTGCAGCCTGGCCAAATGGCTTAGAGACGCCACTGCCATCATAATATTGCCAGCATCCTGGCTCATCCTGGCAACCTCATTGAGCGCTTGGCTGCCGGCCCTGACCCCACCGCTCGTCACCCTGGACAGGCCCAACGTCCAGGCAGCAACGCCGCGCCAGAACAAGTCATCCTCGGGTAACTGCTCCAATGCCTGACGAGCCAGCTCGACGGCACTGGGTAGCTGGCCCCGGAAAATCGCGATCCAGGCGCGCATGGAAGCCGCTCTGCTGGTAACGAGGTCGGCGTCCCCGTCTATGTCCTGTAAGCGCGATTCGATCTCGCCCTGAGAGCGACCGTCTAAGAAGAGGGCCCAGGCGTGAAAGACACACAGGGAGGGTCGAACGCGCACCAGTTCATCGGGCAGCGCCTCCGCCCAGCTCAGGAAGGTGGTGACCTCGCTGCGCATCAAGGTCACTTCAGCAACCTGCTCCACCAGGGCCACCGCTCGCTCGAAGTCTTCCGCAGACAGGGCGTGTTCTATCGCCTCTGCCATCAGCCCGTTCTGCTGGTGCCACTCACTGGCCCGCTGGTGCAGGATTGGCACAAGGTCTGGATGCCGCTGGTGCAGACGCTGCCGCAGCAGGTCGGCAAAGAGGCGGTGGTAGCGGTACCAACGGCGTTCGTTGTCCAGGGGGACGATGAATAGGTTGGAGGATTCGAGGTGCTCCAGGATGGTCTGAGATTGGGTATTGGGTATTGGGTATTGGGTTTGCTCATCAATCTCGAATATCCAATCTTCAATAACAGCATCACACAGGGGGGCGGTGAGGCGGTCCAGGATGGCGGTCTGGAGCAGAAAGGTCTGGATGCCATCGGGTTGACGGTGTAAGACTTCTTCGACCAGGTAGTCCAGTATGTAGCGGTCGCTGCCTGCGAAGGCATGGATGAAGCTGGCAGTGTCCTTTCGCCCCTGCATGGATACCGCTGCCATCTGCAAACCAGAGATCCATCCTTCGGTACGGGAGGCCAGTGCTGTGACGTCGTCGGCCGAAAGCTCCAGGCCCATGACCTGGTTGAGAAATTCAGCGGCTTCGTCGGCAGTGAAGCGCAGGTCGGTCAGGCGCAGCTCGGTCAGTTGCCCGCGGGCGCGAAGGCGCGCGATGGGCAGGGGCGGGTCGGCGCGGGTGGCGATGACCAGGTGCATCTGCGGTGGCAGGTGATCGAGCAAGAAGGCCAGGGCATCGTGGATGGGTTGGGCCTCGATCAGCAGGTGATAGTCGTCGAAGACGATGGCGAAAGGATCCGAGACTTCGGAGATTTCGTTCATCAAGCTGGTCAGAAGCGTCTCGATAGGGAGCGGCGTGGTTGTACCGGCAACCCCAGGAGATTGGAGTATCGCCAGAGCGGCTTCTCCGATGTCCTCGTGAATAGTCTGCAAGGCAGCGATGAAGTAGGCCCAAAAACGGGCCGGGTCGTTGTCGCCTTTGTCCAGTGAAACCCACGCCACAGGACGCCCGCCGCCGGTGGCCCACTCGCTGAGCAGGGTGGTCTTGCCGAAACCGGCCGGAGCGGAGATGAGGGTGAGCTTGCGGGCAAAGACGCCGCTTGGGCTGAGAAGTCCGGCGTTCAGTCGCTCGATCAGGCGCGGGCGTGACACTAGCTTTGGTCGGACGGGGGGGATATAGAGCTTGGTTCTCAACAGCGGTGTAGCCATTTCGTCAATTCCCCCAGCCGACAGGTAGCCAGCCCAATCACGTGATCGCCACCACCATAGTACACATACACCGTGCCGTCCACCACCGGGCTGGCACAGGAGAAGACCACGTTGGGCACGTCGCCTCGCAGTTCCCACAGCTCTTCGGGCCACAGGATGGGCTCTTTCGGCCGGTGAATCACTCGCGTTGGATCGTCCAGGTCGAGGAGCGCCGCGCCCAGGCGATAGACGCGGTCGTGGTCGTAGGCGTGGTAGATTATCAGCCAGCCGTGCTCAGTCTCAATGGGCACGCCCCCTGCGCCCACTCGCTTGCAGTCCCAGTTTCCCGCCCTGGGCTCCATCACCACCTGGAAGTCCCCCCACTCCCTGAGATCATCGCTGTAGGCGATCCAGATCGAGGGCGGACGGCGATGGAAGGACACATACCGCCCCCCGATCTGGCGGGGGAATAAGGCATGATCCTTATTATCCTCGTCCCTCATCAGCGGGCCTATTCTCTCCCAGGTGATGAGGTTGGTACTCTCAGCGAACATGGGCGTGATGCCCAGAGGCGAATAGGCGGTGTAGGCCATGATGAAGCGCCCCTCGTCGGCCAGGTAGGTGACGCGAGGATCCTCGACGCCGCGCGTCTCCCACTCGTCCTGGGGGATGAGGATAGGCTGCTCCAGACGGTTGAAGTGGACGCCGTCGGCGCTGACGGCGTAGCCGATGCGGCTGACATAGTCCAGCCCCTGGGCGCGGTAGAACAGGTGAAAGAGGCCATCGTGATGAACGGCTCCGCAGTTGAACACGTTGAGCAACTCCCACTCGTTGAATGGATTGGGCTTGAGGATAGGATTGTTGGGATGACGATGCAGTTTCATTGGGTCATTCTCCTTGCACGAGATTTTCTCTCCTCGGTGAAGCCACGCCTCGGTCAGTCCTGATCGTGCAGCCAGGTCATTGCTACCTCATGTCTCGTCGGTCTCTCGCTCCCACACGCGGTACGTCTCTAGCCGCTCCTGCACAGCGCGATTGCCCATGGCGGCGATCAGGCACGGTGCACCGAGGAATAGCGGGGCCACCAATACGACACTCAGCACGACGACCAGTACTGCCAGGCCAGCCACCACCGCTGTGTAGGCGGGAGCGGCCAGCGTGGTGAACAGTCCGTTGCGCAGTGCCAGCCTCAGAGATTTCTGTTCTTGCTCCATCAGGTAAGGCAGCGTGTAGAACTGGACCATCAGCCAGACCAGGCCCAAGAACAACGGAATCATTTGTACAATCACCGCCCAGTCGGCATCCAATTGCCCATAGAACCAGATATTGATTGGTAACACCACCGCCACCACCAGGTTGAGCAGCATCCAGAGCCAGCTCTTAAGGAGGTACTGTCGTCCGCCCTCGAGAAGCCCCCTCAGGCCCAGGCTCCGCCCGTGTGCCAACTGGTGGGTGACGTAGTAGACGCCGAAAGTGGCTGGCGGACCGAGCACAATCGTTACCCAGCACAGCACCCAGACCAGGCTGATCAATGCCATATTGATCCAGTCATCCCACCAGTCGGACAGCGCTCGTGCTGCCACCTGAAGGGGGACAGGCAATCTCTTTATCATCATTCCTCCCAGAAAGAAACTTCATCTTGAGTATACCATAAAAGTGAATGATGGGGAAGTCTAGCGGGAATGATGCGCCGGTGTTGTCATTGGACACTTGGCCAAGAGAAAGATTGTACACGTGTCCAATGCCCAAATTCCCCAGAAGGCCGATGCACAAATCAGCTATCTGTGGTATAATATTGGGGAAATAGGACGAGAGGAGAACATAGAATGACCGAGACAGCTATTCGTATCGAGAACCTCACCCGCGACTTCGAGACGGTGAGAGCGGTGGATGGTCTCTCCCTGGAAGTGCCAGCCGGCATCATCTTCGGATTCCTGGGCCCCAACGGCGCAGGCAAAACCACCACCATCAACCTGCTGCTGGGCCTGCTGGAACCGACGTCGGGGCAAGCCGAGGTGCTGGGCTTCGACACCCGAACCCAGGCCGACGAGATCCGTACCCGCACCGGTGCCCTCCTCGAACACCCCGGCGTCTACGAGCAACTGACCGCCGAGGATAACCTGGAGTTCTACGGTCGGGTCTGGCGCATGGCGGCCACCGAACGGCAGGCCCGCATCAAAGAACTGCTCACCCACATGGGCGTGTGGGAGCGACGGAAGGAGCGGGTGGGGACGTGGAGCAGAGGCATGAAGCAGAAGCTGGCTTTGGCCCGGGCCATGTTTCATCGTCCGCCCCTGGTCTTCCTAGACGAGCCGACGGCCGGCCTGGACGTGGTGGCGGCGGCGGCGGTGCGCGACGACCTGGAGGCCCTGGCCGCCCGCGAGGGGGTGACGGTGTTCCTGACCACCCACAACATGGCCGAGGCCGAGAGGCTGTGCGCACAAGTGGCCGTGATCCGCGAAGGCAGGCTGGTAGCCATTGGCCATCCCGACAAGCTGCGAGCCAGAGCTGGCGGCCCCCGCGTGGAGATCGTCGGGCGGGGGTTCAGCGAGAATGTATTGAATCTGCTACGAGCGCGACCAGAGGTGGCTGCCGCTGTGGTGCAGAATAAGCACCTGGAGATTGACCTGCGCCAGGAGACGGACACCGCGCCGTTGGTCAGCCTGATGGTAAACGCTGGCGTCGAGATCGAAGAGGTTCGTCGAGGCAAGGCCAGCCTGGAAGAAGTGTTCTTGACCCTGATGGAGGAAGAGAGATGAAAGACGATATTCTGACCGTGATTTGGAAAGAGAGGAAGGGGTTGTTTCGCGTTCAGGGCCGTCGCGCCCAGGCACTGCTGGCCATGTTCAGCCCGGTGCTGCTGGCCATCTACTTTCCATTGCAGGAGGGAGCGGCCTGGGTAGAAAGCCCACTGTCCCTGCTACTGGCCTTCGTTGCCCCACTGATCCTGGTGGGAATCTCCATTCCCGACTCCTTCGCTGGCGAGCGAGAGCGGCATACCCTGCCGACGCTACTGGCCAGCCGCCTGTCCGACCGGGCCATCCTGTTCGGCAAGATCATTACCTCGGTGGCCTTTGGATGGGGCGTTACACTGGTACTTTTGCTGATCGGGCTGGTGACGGTGAACGTCGCTAACTGGGGCGGCCCTATCCTGTTCTACAAGCCATCCATTCTTCTGGCAGACCTGGCGTTCAGCTTCCTGGTCGCCATGCTCACCGCTGGAGCGGGGGTGCTGTTCTCCCTGAGGGCAGCCACGGCACAGGAAGCCCAGCAAACCCTGATGGCCGTTCTCCTGATCCCTCCCATGATCCTCCAGTTTGCGCTGTTCGCCATTCTGTCGTCGGAGTCTGGAGAAGCCCGCTTCAGAGAAGTGTTGGCATCTCTCAGCTTCGAGCAGGTCATCCTGGCCATCGTGGCCTTTCTGGTGGTGTTGGATGTGGTGCTGCTCATGGCAGCCATGGCCCGCTTCAAGCGAGCGCGACTGATTCTGAACTGAGAGATCTGCTGGGGATGGGCGATGGATCCAAGATAGAAACATGAATTCTGGAGGTTAACTATGAATGCATTGGTGATCTACTTCTCCAAGTTTGGCAACACGAAAAAGATTGCCCAAGCGATTGCCGAGGCACTGAAATCAGAAGGCACTGTTCAGGTCATTGGTGTGGATCAGCTTACCACCTCACATTTCCATGAAGTTGACCTGGTAGTGATGGGGAGTCCCACGTACCGCATGAACCTGCCGGAGGCGGTTCGGCCCGTGTTCGAAACATTGCCCAAGCACATTTTGTCTGGCACGTCCGTGGCCGCCTTCGACACCTCGTACAAGATGTCTGCCTTCCTGACTCGCTTCACAGCCGCCAAGAGGCTGGCCAAAAAGCTCCGCAAACTCGGAGGAAAGCGAATCGTCCCGCCTGAGACCTTCCACGTAGTAGGGAAGGAAGGCCCATTATATGATGGCGAGATTGAGCGAGCGAAGAAGTGGGCGGAGACGATTCTTGGGCAGTTTGAGACCTAGCGAGTCCGAGATAGAGGAGCAAAGCGAAGTATGTCTGAGGCTATCTAGCCAAAGATCAAGAGAACAATCACAGAAAGGAGTCACAAATCATGGATCACGTTAAAGTTTTGAAACGAGCCTGGCACGTCGTCTGGCGGTACCGCGCGCTGTGGGTCTTCGGCTTCATCCTGGCGCTGACCACAGGCGGAGGAGGTGGCGGAGGCTCCAACAACTGGGTGCAATACACTTTTGGAAGTGAAGACTTCTCGGGTAGAGGGTTTCGCCTGGAAAGGATTCCACCAAACATAGGGAGCATGTTGCTGGCCATTGGCATCATAGTGGCGTGCCTGATCGTCCTTCTGATCATCGTGGCGGCGATAGCGCGCTACGTGGCAGAGACGGCCTTGATGCGCATGGTGGACGACCACGAAGAGACGGGACAGAAGCGCAGCGTGCGCCAGGGGTTCCGCATGGGCTGGTCGCGCAGCGCATTTCGCCTCTTCCTGATTGACCTGGTGATCGGCCTGCCGGTAGCAGTGGCCTTCATCTTGCTGTTCCTGCTGGCGGCCGCTCCGCTGTTGCTGTGGGCTACCGAGAGCACCACCGCTGGCGCCATAGGCACGGCCACAACCATCGGACTGGGACTGCTGGTCGTCCTGCTGGCCATCGTCGTCGCCGTAATCCTCTCGGTGCTGAAGCCCTTCTTCCGGCGCGTGTGCGTGCTACAGCGCGTGGGCGTAGTCGAATCCATCCGCCAGGGCTACGCTATGGTGAAGCGCAACCTGAAGGACGCGGCCCTCATGTGGCTCATCACAGTTGGCCTGCGCATCGGCTGGGTGATCGTGATGATCCCTGTGGTGCTCTTGCTGCTGGTGGTGGGCGGAGGACTGGGAGGAGTATTGGCGCTCCTGGCGGGTGGGCTGACCGGGCTG
>CAZQDO010000332.1:0-6700 GCA_964592085.1 uncultured Anaerolineae bacterium
TAGGTTTCTTACACCCTGAGTGGCGGCCACCCGCCATGGATTAACTCGCAATGACCGGGGGAGCCGCTCCACTTCAGCGATGCGTTGAGGGTTGCGACCGTGATGAAAGACCAGGATGAGACCAAAGAGCAGCTCAGCAACGAACTGGTAGAACTGCGCCTGCGGGTCGCCGAATTGGAGACAGCGGACGCCGAGCGCGAGCGAGCGGAGGAGGATTTGCGCCGGGTTGGCCGGGCACTCAGGGTGCTCAGCAGGTGCAATCAGGCCGTTATCCGGGCCACGGAGGAGCCATCCTTGCTGCACGAAGTATGCTGGGCCATTGTAGAGGCTGGGGAATATCGCCTGGCGTGGATTGGCTTGGCCGAGCAGGATGAGGAGAAAACCGTGCGCCCGGTGGCCCAGGTGGGTTTTGAGGATGGGTATCTCGAAACGGTAAACATCACGTGGGCCGACACTGAACGGGGACGCGGTCCTACGGGCACAGCTATTCGGACGGGCAAGCCTTGTATTAACGAAAACGTCCTGACGAATCCCGATTATGCCCCGTGGCGCGGTGAAGCGATCAAGCGTGGCTATGCATCCTCGATTGCCCTCCCTCTGCTTGCCAATGGTCAGACTTTGGGCGCGTTGAACATCTATGCCGTTGAGCCGGATGCTTTTGACGTGGAGGAAGTCAAGCTACTGACAGAACTGGCAGACGATCTGGCGTATGGCATTGTGACGTTACGCACCCGCGCCGAGCGCAAGCGGGCGGAGGAGGCGCTGCGGGAGAGTGAGGAACGCTATCGTGATCTCATCGAAAGCACCTACGACATAATCCAAAGCGTTGCGCTCGACGGTCGTTTCGTATTTGTGAACCGGAGCTGGTTGGAAACGCTGGGCTACACTGAGGCAGAACTGCCGAGTCTGAATTTGTGGAAAATCATTCACCCTGAATCTCTCTTACATTGCCGTGAAGCCTTTTCCAGGGTTATGGCGGGGGAATCAATCAAGAATGTGCAAGCCACCTTCGTAGCCAAGGATGGCAGGGCGATTCTGGTCGAGGGAAATGTAACAGGGCGTTATATTGGCGGCAGATTGGTCGCAACTCACGGCTTCTTCCGCGACATCACCGAACGCAGGCGGGCGGAGGAATCGCTGCGGGAGAGTGAGGATCGCTACCGGGACTTGGTGGAGCACAGCCGCGACCTGATCTGTACCCATGATCTGGAGGGCCGGATTCTGTCCTCGAACCCAGCGGCTGAAAAGCTTCTGGGTTATGACCAAAGCGCGATGCTGAAGATGAATCTCCGCGACATCCTGGTGCCCGAGGTCAGGGACGAGTTTGATACGTACCTGGCTGCAATTCAGAGAGATGGTGTCGTCAGTGGGCTGATGTTGGTTGAGACCAGCACTGGAGAAAGGCGGATCTGGGAATACGATAGCACCCTTCGCACGGAAGGGGTCGCTGTGCCGATAGTGCGAGGAATGGCGCGCGACATCACCGACCGCAAGCGGGTGGAAGAGGCACTGCGGGAGCGTGAAAGCAGGTACAGAACATTGGTTGAAAACATCCCGCAGAAGATATTCACGAAAGACAGAAATTCGGTGTACGTCTCTGCCAATGAGAACTTTGCACGGGATCTGGGTATCACGCCTGGGAAATTCGTTGGGAAAACGGATTACGACTTCTTCTCCAAGGAGCTGGCCGACAAATACAGGGCAGATGACAAAAGAATCATGGAGGCGGGGAAGACGGAGGAAATAGAAGAAAAATACATCCAGCATGGGCAGGATGTGTGGGTACAGACGATTAAGACGCCGATCGAGGATGAGCAAGGCCACATCGTTGGTATCCTGGGCATTTTCTGGGACATCACCGAGCGCAAGCGAGCTGAGGAACAGATTCTCAGCCTGGCTACGAAGCTCAAGGCCATCGCCCGGCCGGCTCGCCAGATGTCCGCCCTACTTGACCTGGATGAGCTGACACAACAGGTGGTGCGGTCTTTACAAGAGGTCACCGGCTGCTACAACGCCAACCTTTTCCTGCTGGAGGACGATGGCCTGGTGTTGGCCGCTGGCCGGGGAGGGTACGAGGGTGGCAAGCCACCTCTGGGTTATCGGCTCTCTGTGAGGCAGGGGATCATCGGCTACGTGGCCCAGAATGGCCAGCCTGTGCTGGTGTCAGACGTAGGCCAGGACCCCCGGCACGTGGCCTGGGAGGAGCTGCCCCACACTCGCTCGGAACTGGCCGTGCCGGTGAAGCGTGGCGATGAGGTGCTGGGCGTGGTGGACATGCAGGCTATGGAGCCCAATGCCTTCGACGTTGTTGACCTGGAAGCACTGGGTGTGCTCGCCGATCAACTGGCGGTAGCCCTGAATAACGCTCGACTTTACGAGGAGACGCGGCAACTGGCCGCCTTCAACGAGAGCATCGTCCAGAGCATGGCCGAGGGCATCGCCGTGGAAGACGCTGAGGGGTACTTTACCTTTGTCAATCCGGCCGCAGCGGCTATGCTAGGCTACGCGCCTGAAGAATTGCTGGGCCAACGCTGGACAGTCGCCACCCCACCCGATCAGCACGCCATAGTCTGGGCAATCGACGAACGGCGTATGCGTGGTGAAGCCGACCGCTACGAACTTGAGTTGGTGCGCAAGGACGGCACACGCATTTCTGTGTTGGTCAGCGGCAGCTCCCGTTTTGAGGAAGGTCGTTTCGCTGGCACACTGGCCGTTTTTACCGACATCACTCGGCGCAAACGGGCGGAGCGATTGCTGCAAGCACTGAACCAGGCGGCTCTGGCTATGGAGAGAGCCCTGACGACGGAAGAGATATTCGCCACCGTTGCGGAGGAGCTCAGGAAGCTTGGCTTCTCCTGCATAGTTTTCCTCACGGACGAGAGTCAGAGCAGGCTGTTGATTAGATACGCCAGCTACGAGGCCAGAGCGATCAAGGCCCTGGAGAAGCTGACGGGCCTCAAAATCGAAAACTTCTCCATACCCATCGAAACCGCAGACGTATACAGAAAAGTGGTCCGGGAGAGGAAGGCCGCCTTTATAGAGAATGTGGAAGATGTCATACGGCAGTTCTTACCTAAGCCCCTGAAGAAGTTCACCGGGCGAATAACGAGGGTGCTGAAAATCGCGAGATCCATCACTGCCCCTCTTATCGTGGAGGATGAGGTCATCGGTCTGCTCTCGGTGGAGTCGGATGATCTGACTAAGGACGACGTGCCGGCCATCAGTGCCTTCGCCCATCAAATGGCTGCCGCCTGGCGCAAGGCCACGCTGCTGCAGGACCTGGGGAGGAGCCTCGCCGAAGTGGAACAGGCCCAGGAGGAACTCCGACACAGTTACGCGCAATTAAGGAGAGCCTTCGAGGGAACGATCCAGATTCTGACATCAGCAGTCGAGATGCGGGATCCCTACACCGCCGGTCATCAGCAGCGGGTCACCCGACTGGCCTGTGCCATAGCCGAAGAGATGGGGCTTTCCGATGAGCGAATTGAGGGAATCCGCATGGCCGCAGTGGTTCACGATGTCGGCAAGATAGCGGTGCCTGCCGAAATTCTAAGTAAGCCCGGTCGGTTAGACGACCTCCAATGGGGTATGATCAAGGTGCATCCCCAGGTCGGTTACGACATATTGAAGCCCGTGGAATTCCCATGGCCGGTGGCCCAAATCGTGCTTCAACATCACGAAAGACTGGATGGTTCTGGGTATCCTCAAGGTCTGTCAGGTGAGGAGATTATCCTGGAAGCAAGGATCTTGGCTGTAGCTGACGTCGTTGAGGCCATGGCCTCTCACCGACCCTACCGACCGGCTCGCGGCATAGATAAGGCCCTGGAGGAAATCTCGCAGAATAGGGGCGTCCTTTACGATCCTGAGGTGGTAGATGTTTGCTTGAAGCTTTTCACCGAGAAGGGATTCAGGTTTGAGTGAGAGAAGGAGGCGGTAACTGGGCATACTCTTGGTCAGGGGCATAACGGGCTGCTGAGGCCGCTGGACCAGGGTCCAGCAAGGGCAGGTGAACAGTCAATGCCAGTAAGTTAAGTAATCGCCCAGGCACGGCAGTTGAAGCCGAGTTGCGTGGGACATGGCGGCTGTTTGAATTGAGGAGTGTGGATGCTATGAAATCCGGCATCTGAAACGCCATAAGACGGGAGAGTAACAGATGCAATTCACGGAAGGAGGAGGTCACACATGTTCACCAAACAGAACAGCGCCAGTGTCAACTTCATGCTAAGCGCTGCTGCCTGGATCGTGTTCGGCGTGTTCATGGGGTTGATTCTGGCACTCCAGTTCGTCTTCCCCGATCTGTTTCGGGGAGTGCCGTGGCTCGTCTTCAGCCGTCTGCGTCAGGCACACACCAACACGGTGATGTTCGCCTTTCTATCCGGCGGCCTGATGGGCCTTTGGCTCTACATCGTCCCCAGGTTGACCGGCCGCCAGTTGTGGAGCGAGAGACTGGGCAACGTCTCCATGCTCCTTTGGAATCTGGCCGTGCTGATAGGCATCGTCGGCCTGGTCACCGCCCACACCCAGAGCCGCGAATACGCCGAATTCATCTGGATCGTGGACGTGGGCGTGATGGTCGTCCTGATCCTGAACCTGATCAACCTCTACATGACGGTCGCTCACCGGGTAGAGCCGAAACTGTACGTTTCCCTGTGGTACATCAGCGGCACTCTGATCTGGATGCCGATGCTGTACTTCATCGGCAACGTCATGTGGAGCCCGCCCACCGGCGCGCTGACGGGTATCAACGACGCCATCTTCAACTGGTTCTACGGCCACAACGTGCTGGGGCTGTGGTTCACCACCGGTTTGCTAGCGGTGATCTACTACATCGTGCCCAGGGAGACGCACACGCCGCTTTACAGCCACTTCCTGTCGTTGATTGCCTTCTGGGGGATCGTCTTCTTCTACACCGGCGTCGGTGCTCATCACCTGTTGTGGGCACCCATCCCGTACTGGCTGAAGACCATCGCGGTGGCCGAGAGCATCGGCATGATCTTGCCGGTGGTGGCGTTCATGATGAACATCTTCCTGACCATGCGTGGCAACTGGAACCGTTTCATGACCAGTATCCCCTTGCGTTTCGTGGTGACGGGGTGGGCAGCGTACGTCCTGGTTTCTTATCAGGGCTCGCATCAGTCACTGCGCGACATCAACCTGCTGACACACTTCACGCAATACGTGCCTGGGCACGCCCATCTGTCCCTGCTGTTCTTTGCCGCGTCGGTGGTTATGGGGGGGACCTATTACGCGATTCCCAGGATCTACAACTGCCAGATCTACAGCCGCGCCCTGGCCAGGGTGCAATACAGTCTGTACGTCATCGGTTTCACCTTTTTCTTCGCCGGCTTTCTCCTGACCGGGTTGGTACAGGGTACAAACTGGCTACACCAGGGATTGCCGGTATGGAGCGTGTTGCCAGGGCTGCGGCCCTACATGGCGCTGCGGGCAGCGGGGGGCATATTGGTCGTGGCAAGCTTTATCCTGTTCACGTACAATATCTTTGCTACCGTGGTGCGACGTCGGGCTGATGTTCGACCCACTCCCCTTGTACAAGCGCCAGTTTCCCCGGCGTCCGTCAGGGAGGTGTCACCATGAGAATGACTTTTAGAATCGTCGTCATCGGCGGCGTGATTGTCTTCTTGGCCGTGGTCACGGTTGCCGTATTTATCCCCGATCTGGTATGGAGTCCGTCACAGACGATCATCGCACATCCCTACACGTCAGAAGAGGAACAGGGCCGGGCACTGTTTTACTCGAATGGTTGTAACTATTGTCACACCCAGTACGTGCGGGCCGAGGATACTGCGATGGGTCCCCTTTCGGAGGGAGGGAGTTACATTTTCGACAACCCCATGATCCTGGGCTCTGAGCGCACCGGGCCGGATCTTTCTTACATTGGTCGCAAACGCAGCGAAGTGTGGGAGATTGAGCACCTCAAGGATCCTCGCCAGTTCTCGCCGCTCTCCATCATGCCCAGTTTCGAGTTCCTCTCTGAGGACGAACTGAAAGCCATCGCGACTTACCTCTTCAGTCTGGGCAATCGCGTGGCGCTGGAGCGCATGATCCTGCCTCATGTGCCTTATGCCGACCAGATGGATCCCATCCCCTATCCAAAGACCGCCACCGGCTCCGACCAGCCGCAGGGCTGGCCTACCTGGGAGGCGGCGGGGTTGCAAGAGGGCAAGGAACTGTACGTCGAGTACTGCCTCACCTGCCATGGCTGCGCCGGCAACGGACTGGGCAGCTACGCCGGGACACTGGCCGTCACTCCGGCCAGCTTCAAGCAGGAACCTTTCCGCTCCATGCCGGATGATCAGTGGTTCTGGCACGTTTCGGAAGGGATACCCGGCACCGTCATGCCGACCTGGAGAGAAAGCCTGACGGAAGAGCAACGCTGGAAAGTGATCCGATACGTCCAGCAAGTATTTGCCCGACCCGTGATGCACGATCCCGATGAGGGAGACCCCAGCGGGGAGTACGCCAACCTGACGAATCCCCTGCCTCTGACGATCGAGGTGCTGGATGCAGGCAAGGCCATCTACACTCGCGAGTGCATGGTCTGTCACGGCGACGCAGGTCGTGGCCACGGCCCGTACCGAGACCTACTGCAACCTGGGCCGCCGGACTTTGGCGACGGGAGCTACGGCGACTACACCGACGCGGACTACTTCTGGCGCATCAGTGAGGGCGTTCCCTGGAG
>CAZQDO010000333.1:0-6642 GCA_964592085.1 uncultured Anaerolineae bacterium
CCCCTTTCGGTTGAGATAAACGTGCCTATAATCTAACTATAATAATACAAAAAGGTCGTTTTAGATACGGGTAAAAGGGACCA
The DNA here is from genome assembly GCA_964592085.1 of uncultured Anaerolineae bacterium. Taxonomy (GTDB): domain Bacteria; phylum Chloroflexota; class Anaerolineae; order VGOG01; family VGOG01; genus CAZQDO01. The sequence continues at coordinate 84 of CAZQDO010000333.1, forward strand.
ATTTTGCCAAAAAAGGTCTCCGGAGCGAAGATTTTAAGAAATTATGTTTGGTTTTAACATTTACGGCCCTGGTCTTGGCTGCAGAAGTGCTTTGCCCTTTCACCATACGGTACTCTCGAAGAAGCGAAGCGGGTGGTGGTTGAAGAACTCGCTGCCGTTGTCGGGGTGGAGTTCCAGGATGGAGAAGGGGAGGCGAGTCAGACTCGTTCAGGGTTGCCCCTTTTCCTTTCGAGGGGCATCCATGTACCGCTTTTTCATCTTGCGCAGGTACTTCCGTCGTTCGTCAATGGTCATTTTGTCTTCGTTGGACATTCTTCCCTCCGACAACATTATACATGAATGAATACGGATGGTTTGCAATTTAGCATTTCTATAGTATAATTCCAGCAATAGCCCCGGTCGACCGGCCCTCGGATTAAGTCCGATTTGAATCTAGCAAGCAAATCGGCAACCGACCGGAATGCCAGATTTGATAATATATCCAACCTGTGATATAGTAGTAGGGAAATCATCATTAAGGTGCCCATTGAGGCGAGAATGCACCCACCAATGGTACAGCCGAGAGGTCAAAAGCAATCGAATAGAACGCAAGAGTTGCTGGATAAGGCCAGTAAGCGAGGGTATATCACCTCTAGCGAGATATTGGAGACCTTTCCCCAGGCAGAGAAAGACCTTCCTCAATTAGAAGAGCTCTTCGGCTACCTCCATGACCAGGGCATCGCCATCTACGAAAGTGAGGAAGAGGCGGAAGAGGAAAGGAAGAAGGCAGAGGCCGGAGAACCGTCAGTCCTGGTGGAGGATATTGAAGGGGTTCTCGATCTGAGCGAGATTGCCGCTGACGACACCATCACCCTTTATCTAAAGGAGATGGCCCGGGTGCCTCTCCTGACACCCGATCAGGAAATGGAGCTGGCTCAGCAACTGGAGCACGGGCGGATGGCCCGGCGGCGCCTTGCCAGAGACGGCCATGACCACAAGGAAAGGGAGAGGCTGATGCAGGAAATCGAGCAGGGGGAAGAAGCCCGTCAGCATCTCATCAAGGCCAACACCAGGCTGGTGGTCAGTATAGCCAAGCGATACCTGGGCCACGGCGTGCCGTTCCTGGACCTCATCCAGGAGGGCAACCTCGGCTTGATGAAGGCCGTGGAGAAGTTCGACTACCATCGCGGCCATCGCTTGTCCACCTACGCCACCTGGTGGATCAGGCAGTCCATCACCCGGGCCCTGGCCGAGCAAGGGCGGACCATCCGCGTTCCGGTCCACATGAGCGACCGCATCCGAAAGCTATACCGGGTAGCGCGAGATCTGGAGCAGGAATTGGGACGCCAGCCCAGCCCGGAAGAGATTGCCGAGGAGGTCGCGCTGGAGCCAGAGAAGGTACAGTGGATACTCAGGGCTTCGCGGCGACCCATTTCCCTGGAGAGACCGGTGGGCGAGGAGGAGGACAACGAGCTGGGGGACTTCATTGAAGACGAAAAGATCGTTGCTCCCTCTGAAGCGGCTTACCAACATCTACTGGCAGAGACCATGGGGGACGTGTTGGGCACTCTCAGCCCCAGGGAGGCGCGGATCTTGCGGCTCCGTTTCGGCCTCCAGGACGGGCATAGCTATACCCTGGAGGAGGTAGGGCAGAAATTCGGTCTGACCAGAGAACGTATCCGCCAGATCGAGGGGGAAGCCTTGCGCAAGCTGCGTCACCCCCGTCGCAGCCGCCAACTGAAGAACTACCTCGGTTAGTCCTGTTGAACAGCATGAATATTGTCGTCACCGGTTCCATCGCCTTCGATTACATAATGACCTTTCCGGGTCTTTTCGCAGAGCACATCCTGCCCGACCAACTGGACTGCATCTCCCTCAGCTTCCTGGTGGACGAGATGCGGCGACAGCGGGGGGGCTGCGCGGCCAACATCGCCTACAACCTGGCCCTGCTGGGCGAACGCCCCAGGGTTATGGCCACGGCGGGGCAAGACTTCGGTGAGCTTGGAAGTGAACACGGCTATCGCCAGTGGTTGGAACAGCACGGCGTGGACACCTCACTCATCCGCGATGAACCTGACCTGTTCACCGCCTCTTTTTTTGTCAATACCGACCGAGGCGGCCACCAGATCGCCAGCTTCTACACCGGTGCGATGGCCCGTGCCCGGGAGCTGTCATTTCATGACCTGGAGACTGACCAAATTGATCTGGCCGTCATCTCCCCCAACGATCCCCAGGCCATGGTGAAATATCCCGCCGAATGTCAGGAATTGGGCATCCCTTACCTGTACGACCCCAGCCAGCAAATCGTCCGGCTCACTGGCGAGGAGCTGCGGGAGGGGCTTGAGGGGTGTGACCTGCTGGTGATCAACGACTACGAATTTGAGTTGTTGCAGGAGAAAAGCGGCCTGAGCGCCCAGATCATCCGGCCCATCCCATCTCGTGCCTGTGTGGTCACGTCGGGGGCTAAAGGATCGCTCATCTGGGCAAAGGGGGAAATTTACAACATACCGGCGGTGCCTCCCAAACGAGGTAACGATCCTACGGGGGTCGGGGATGCTTTTCGGGCGGGACTGATCAAAGGGCTGGATTTGGGACTCTCGTGGGAATTGACGGGGCGGATGGGGGCGCTGGCGGCTACCTACGCCCTGGAGCAGGCCGGCCCGCAGAACCACCACTACACCCTGGCCGATTTCGTCACCCGCTTTCGGGAGCACTTCGACGACAGCGGAGCATTGGACGCGCTGCTGTAGCGAATCAGGTCGAAAGTTCGGCACGGTCTCCGACCGCAGACAGTGGACCTTGGGGCTCGGTCAGAGACCTTCGCCCAATAGAGATAGTTTATGAGTTCAAAGCAACCTAAAGCGCAGGAAGTTCTGGGAGATAGGGCGGCCATCATCCGCGCCTTTCGCAATCGCAACTTCAGCGCGCTATGGATAGGACAGCTCCTCTCCCAGATAGGCGACAATTTCGTCATCGTCGCTCTCCTGTCTGTTATTAACACCCTCGCAGACTCGCCCCTGGCCCTGGGGATCATGGCCCTGGTTTCCACCTTGCCCCAGCTTCTCCTGGGCCTGATCAGCGGGGTCTTCGTTGATCGCCTGGACCGCAAACTGGTGATGATCGTCTCCGATGTCATTCGCGGCCTGGCCGTCCTCTTCCTCGTCCTCGTCCAACGGGCGGATCAGTTGTATATATTCTACATCGTTGGCTTTGTGATGGCCACCGTGGGGCTCTTCTTCAATCCGGCTCGCAATGCCGTCATCCCCAACATCGTCAGCGACGAAGTCCTGCTCACGGCCAACGCCCTGATGCAGGCCAGCCAGATCATCGCCGTCATCCTGGGCGCATCCATCGCCGGTTTGGCCATTGGCTTGCTAGGCCCGGCCTTTGCCTTCGTCTTCGATTCCTTCGGCTTTGCCGTCTCCGCTGTGGCTATTGCCACCATGACCATACCGCCAGTAAACGGTAACCCAGGCAAGGCCCAGGCCCGGGTTATTTGGAATGAACTGGTGGAGGGGTTGCTTTTCATCAAGGATAGCTCCACCCTTCTCCACGTCATCGTCACCACGGCTGTAGCCACTTTCGGATTCGGAGCCATTATGGTCCTGGGCATCATCTATTTAGACGAGGCTTTGGGAATGGGCGCCGAAGGTTTCGGGTTCCTCTACGCATTTCAAGGGCTTGGGGTCGTGCTGGGCGGAGTGGTGATCGGCCGCTTGGCTTCTGTTGCTCGTGTCAATTGGGTCGTGGGGGGCTGTATGGTGATCCTGGGGCTTTCGATCATTGCCTTCGCTGTGGTCCCCAATTATCCCCTCATCCTGATCTCCGTCGCCATCATTGGCCTGAGCATTGTCTCTGCCCGGGCTGCCCTGGCTACGCTGACGCAGTCCCTGGTCCCGGACGAGAAGCGGGGGCGCGTAGAGAGCGCGTTGACCATGGTGATCGGCGCTTCCACCAGTGCCTCGATGGTCCTCTCGGGACTCTTCGGCGATCTGATTGGCGTGCAGGCTGTCTTCATAACGGCCGGCCTCATCACCATGGCTGCAGGGCTGGCCGCATTTTACACCCTCCAGGAAACCGCAAGGGCAGTGAGCCGCATCAGTGACTAGTAGTCTGGAAACAACCTCCTGGTACAGGTGGGCCATGAAACGTCTATCTCTCGTCCCATTTAGAGGCAACAAAAGTCCGGCAATTCGCCGGGCTTTTTGGTCTTTGGATCCACTCAGCCTGCCACGCTCTCGCCAAATTCCAGCAGGCTCTGCACGCCTTCAGGACTTCTGGCCTCCGCATAGACTCGCAGCACAGGCTCCGTGCCCGAGGGGCGGATCAAAAGCCAGGAGTCATCGGCCAGCAGGTACTTGACCCCGTCGAGGGTCATCACCTCAACGACCTCCTGTCCAGCCAGAGAGTCTGGCGCGTTGCCGCTTAATTGGGCAACCATCACCTCTTTGGCGACAGGGGAGCGGAGGGGGATGTCACGGCGGGTATAATGGGCTGGGCCAACGTCGGCCTGGAGCTCGGCCACGAGCTCGTGCAACGGAGCACCGGCCGCCGCGACGATCTCCAGCAGCAGCAGCGCCATCAGCACACCGTCCCCCTCTGGGATGTGGCCCTTGACACTGATCCCGCCCGACTCCTCCCCACCGATGAGCACGTCATCCTTCAACATGTGGTCGGCGATGTGATTGAAGCCCACCGGCGTCTCTACCAGCGGCAGGCCGTAGCGCGAGGCCAGGCGATCCGCCATGCGGGTGGTGGAGACGCTCTTGACGACCGTTCCGCTCCATCCTCGCTCCTCGACCAGGTATCGGAGCGCCAGGGCGAAGATGTGATGGGGGTCCACGAAGTTCCCCAGGGCGCCCATTGCGCCGATGCGGTCGCCATCCCCGTCGGTAGCCAACCCCAGATCGGCGTGGTAGGACTGGATGGCTGCTCCCAGCGCGCTCAGATAATGCGCTACCGGTTCCGGGTGGATGCCGCCAAAGCCAGGGTTCATCTCACCGCGGATTTCGTACACCCGGCACCGCGTGCGGGCCAGCATATCGGCGATGCACTTACGAGCCGAACCGTACATCGCGTCGGTGACTACCCGCAGCTCACTGGACGATATCAGGTCCAGGTCCACCATCTGGCTGAGGTGCTCGTAGTAAGCCCAGGCGGGGTCGAAGCGTTGGATGAGCCCCTGGTCTAGTGCTACCTGATAGTCCATCACGTTCGGCCCACGAGCGGCCCCCTGGTTGCGCACCAGCAAGGCCTCGACGCGATCCGCTTGCTCTGGCAGCGCTGCCCCACCGAAGGCGGCCTTGAGCTTGATGCCGTTGTAGCGCGGGGCGTTGTGGCTGGCAGTGATCATCACGCCGGCGTTAGCCTTCTTGTGCACGACAGCGTAGGAGATGGCCGGCGTGGGAGCGTCGGCGCGGGTGAGGTGAGCGATGATGCCGTTGCCGGCCAGGACGCGGGCCACTTCGGTCGCGTAGCGGTCAGAGAGAAAGCGGGTGTCGAAGCCGATGACGACTTCCGGTGGGCCTCCCTTTTCCTGGGCGGCCTCATCCAGCACATAGTCGGCGATGGCCTGGGCCACCAGCCGCAGATTGGCAAAAGTGAAGGTGTCGGAGATAACGGCTCGCCAGCCGTCGGTGCCGAACTTGATGGTCATAGAGTTTCTCCTGGGATAGCCTGTTGGCGGAGGAGGGCGGCAAAGTCTGTGGGGCGAATGACTGCTACACCACGCTCCTGAAGAAAGCGTAACAGCGTTGGGTCATCATGGAAGTCCTCGTCGCCGGTGACCAGGTGAGTGGCCCGACCCAGGATAGCCGCCTCGATCAGGTAGTCGTCCGTGGGATCACGGCATATCTGAACCTCGCCAATTGGTTCGACGAACTCGCCAATGAACGCCAGCCGCCCTAGCAGCCGTTTGCGATCACGGTCGCGCACTCGGTACTTGCGGCGCACTCGCCGATAACCCAGTACACGGTAGGTCTCGTGAAGATTCCGTCGGCACGTGATGAACAAGAATTGACGGCGCTTGATGGCCTCTTCGATGAAGGCGCTAGCACCATGGGTCACAATAGCACCACTGACCAGTACGTTAGCATCAACGACGGCCCGGATCATTCGACCTGCTCGGCACGCACTTCTGCCAGGGCTGCGGCCACGTCAGCCATTATCTCTTCTTCTGAGAAGGCCACATTCGGCGCACGCATCTCTCTCAGAATTTCATCGAACTCGGTCTCGAAAGCACGCTGTTCTTCTGGGGAGAGGCTGGGAGCGGGTTGTACTGCATCCGGTGACTGTTGGGCCAGCCATTCATCTGCGCGACGGTGCATTTCCGCCAGCCGCGCCTCATCCACTTCATCTGGTTCCTGGGGTTGAGATAGCACGATGATTTGTACGCGCTGGTTTTCCTTCAGTGGTAGGGCGCCGATAGGTTTGAGGATGCCGTTCTGATAGTGAGCCCATGTGGATATGCTCATCGCTTCCTCCCTTCTGGGTTGATTATAGCCTGATAATCGAAGGCTGTCAACACTCAGGCATCGAAGTAGAGTTCCATCTCGTAAGGATGCGGGCGGTTGCGCACTTG
>CAZQDO010000334.1:0-6641 GCA_964592085.1 uncultured Anaerolineae bacterium
CCGGGGGTGGCTGTCAGGGTGACGGGGGTGTCCTTGAGGTAGTACTCTGCGCAGTTCCCACCGCAATTGATCCCGACAGGCTGGCTGGTCACTGTCCCACTCCAGCCCGAGGCCTGGGCCCTGACTGCTGCCCCGCCTCCTACTTTCTCCACCGTCAGAAGGTACTGCCTGGTGTTGGTGAAGGTGCAGGTGACGGTCTCGTTGGCGTCGAGGTTCAGCCACGCCGTCCGCGTCCCTACGTCCCAGGTGCTAGGAGTGGCGCTGCCGCCGTCGTCACAGGTAATGCCAGTCAGAACGAAGGCAGGGGTGGGATCATCCTCAGTGATGAAATAGGCGCCGGAGGGGATATCGGCGTATGTGGCGGAGTCCGTGAAACCGTCGTCGTCATCCGGCACAGCATCGTCCAGCGTGAAGAATTCGTTAGGTGGCTGTCCAGCCTGCCCACCGCTGAAGGTGAAGCCCGTGCCATCGGCGGGGTCAGCGTCCTTTCGGATGACGATAGTCCCAACCTCCAACTCGTACGCCCCGATGTCACAGTTACCTCCTGGAGGCTGAGGTCGGCTCACTCCTCGCTGATCGGTGGCCGGTGCGCCATTGTAGCCCGTTCCCCCTTCAGGGATGGCGTCAATGGCCGGGCTGCCAGTCTGGAGGGCGTGGGTCTCGGTGGGACCGCCGTTGTCGGCCAGCGCGTCGAGCAAGGGGTCGGTGTTGCTCATCGAGCCGTTGTTCGCGTCCCACCCGCAGGTCGTGCCAGAGTCAATGTTATAGCCACCGTTTGTGGGTGTCCCATAGCAATTATCCCCACTGCCACTGGCCGTGTTTCCAGCAACGATGGTGTTGGTCATGGTTACGGTACCTTCATAGACATAGACCCCACCTCCATCACCGTCGACACCGTTGTTCGTGATGGTCACGTTGATCAGGTTCAGCGTGTTGGGGTCACCGCCGCCGTTAAAGATGCCGCCAGCTTCGTCTCCGTTCGCTATGTTGCCGGAGATGGTGCTGTCGATGATGGTCATATCACCCTCGTTGTCGACACCACCGACTGTGTCGGCCGCCGTGTTGTCGGAGATAGTGCTGCCGGTGATGGTCACCGTGCCGCCTTCGTCGTCAATGGCGCCACTGTCGTCCGTTGCTGTGTTGTCATAGATGGTGCAGTTAGTCACCACCAGCGTGCCATAGTTCGTAATAGCACCGCCGTCACACCCCTTGTTGCTGGTGATGAGGCTGTCACTGATATCCAGGGTCGCTCCTGACTGGACCACAATACCACCACCACGAGTACCAGCCCCGGAGTAGTCACCGTTCTGGATAGTCACACCAGAGATGCCTGTAGTACCACCACGAATATCAAGCACGCGGTCAATGTCGTTGGCATCTATGATAGTTGTGTCTTGGCCCGCGCCATTTATGGTCAGGTCTTCGGTGATGTCCAGGTCGCCGGTGGCATTGCTGTTTTCATCTATACCAGTGACGGAGAGGGCGTAGGTGCCCGCGGGCAGGGTGATGACGTCGGCGCCAGCAGCAGCATTGGCAGCAGAGATGGCCCCTCGCAGGCTGCAGTCGTTGGCCGCAGCAGTGCAGGCCGTTGCTCCAGCGTCGTCGTCAAAGCGGTCAACCTCGTAGATGGCCGCATAGGCCACCGGCATGGGCATCGCGCTCAGCGCCAGCCCTGCCAGCAGCGCGGCTGTGGCCAACAGGTTAAAGGTCTTACGGGTCCATGAAGTCGTGAAGTAATGATGCATTTGGAACCTCCTTGGCTGATGGTGAATTGCGAACTGCGGGGCGGTGCACGTTCCTCATGATTCTACTACCGAAACGGTCAGATGTCAAAAGCGCCTTACACGAAGAAGACCTCGGAGGTCTGCGCAGACCTCCGAGGTCTTGTGATTACTTCCGCCGCCGCGCTTGCAGGAGCAGTACTCCTACGACCGCAGCCAGCGCCGCCAGCCCCATCCACGGCGCTACCAGCCCCAGCTTGTCCACCGGCACCACGATGCCGCCCACGGGGTAGCCGAAGGTGACGGTGCAGGTCTTGTCAGCGTCCATGGTGACCTGGCCGTTGGCATCGCAGTCGCCGCCCCAACCGACGAAGTAGGACTTGACGCCGGGGTAGGCTGCCAGGGTGACGGTGGTGTAGCCGCTGAACTCCCCTGCGCAATCGGCGCCGCAATGGATGCCCGCCGGGCTGCTAGTGACCGTTCCGGTTCCTGATCCCGCCTTGTTCACGGTGAGATCAAAATCCCTGGAGATCTTGGCGGCAAAGGCGTCATTATCGCTGGTGGTGTAGTCCCTCACCGGGCAGCCGGGGCACTCTCCGCCGCCCCAGGTAGCAGTGCTGTTGCCGCCCACGTACACATTCTCGATCCCATCTACGGCGATGGCAATGCCATAATCATCACCTGTGCCCCCCAGGAAGCCGTTCCACTGTAAGGCACCACTGGCGTTCAGCTTGGCAGCAAAGGCATCACTCTGGCCACCCTTGTAGTCCCTCACCGGCGAGCCCCAGGCGGCACCACTGTAGCCACCCGCGTACACATTCCCGCTCCCGTCTACGGCGATGGCCTTGCAATAATCCCAACTTGTCCCCCCCAGGAAGGTGTTCCACTGCAAGGCGCCACTGGCGTTCAGCTTGGCGGCGAAGGCATCATTCACGCCCTGGTGGACCCGGACCGGCGAACCCCAACTGACCCAGCTCGTGCCGCCCACGTACACGTTCCCGCTCCCATCTATGGCGATGGCAGTGCCCTCCTCCGCATCTGTCCCCCCCAGGAAGGTGTTCCACTGCAAGGCGCCACTGGCATTCAGCTTGGCGGCAAAGACATCATTATTTCCGCCCTGGTAGGGCCTGATGGGGCAGTTGGTGCACTCTCCGGCCCCCCAGGTGGCATTGCCGTAGCCGCCCACGTACACGTTCCCGCTCCCATCCACGGCGATGGCTTTGCCATAATCATAACCTGTCCCCCCCAGGAAGGTATGCCACTGTAAGGCACCACCGGCGTCCAGCTTGGCAGCAAAGGCATCAGCCCCGCCGCCCTGGAAGCCCCTCACCGGCGTGCCCCAAGCGACCCAACTGAGGCCACCCACGTACACGTTCCCGCTCCCGTCTACGGCGATGGCCTCACCAGAATCAGCATTTGTCCCCCCCAGGAAGGTGTTCCATTGCAACTCACCGCTGGCGTTCAGCTTGGCGGTAAAGGCATCATAACCCTGGTAGGGATTGATCGGCGAGCCCCAGGTAGCATTGCTGCTGCCGCCCAGGTACACGTTCCCGCTCCCGTCTACGGCGATGGCATTGCCAGAATCCCAACTTGTCCCCCCCAGGAAGGTGTGCCACTGCAAGGCGCCACCGGCGTCCAGCTTGGCGGCAAAGGCATCACTCGTGCTGGTGGTGTAGCCCCTCACCGGCGAGCCCCAGGTGGCCCCACTGGTGCCGCCCAGGTACACGTTCCCGCTCCCGTCTACGGCGATGGCGTTGCCAGAATCCCAACTTTCCCCCCCCAGGAAGGTGTTCCACACCATGGAGGGATCTATCATCAGCGCCTGGCTGGGGTCGTACTCCCCCACCGCAAAGCCCACCAAACCCTCACCACTTCGGCAAGGCTCAGTGCAGGCCCCGGCCCCTCTCCCTACCAAGGAGAGGGGGGATGGAGCAATGCGGAAGGCAACTTCCACTGCCACCCACTGACCGTTGATCTCCTGCCAGGCCAGTGGCGCCGTCTCCGTCATCTGGCCCGTCTGCAACCGCGTCACCAGGTTGCCCCAGGCGTCCAACTCCAGCGGCGCGTTGTAGCGCAGCTTGATTTGCCCCACGTCGGCCCCAGGCTCAACCAGGTAGCTGCTGCGGGCGATCCCGTCCGCCACCCGCTCGTAGATCAGGGTGATCCCCTCCCACAGGTGGGGATAGGTCACCCGGCTTAAGGCTGGCGCAAGGCCGTCCCTCGACGGTTGCTCACCGGCCAGCGGCGCAACCCCAGCGGTGTCGGCGAACTCCACCTTCACCATGTGGTCGCTCCCCACTACGTACATCCCTTGGGCCTGGAAGCCCAGCACGTGCCCGGCGGCGGTGAATTGCAGCAACTCCGTCGGGTCCTGCCCTTCGTCGAGGACAGACCCTGCGCGGGTCGCCGGTGCCGCCTGGGCCACGGGCGGAATGCCTAACGCCACGGCCAGCAACACGGCTATGACCAACAAACGCAGCCCTTTGGTAAACCTATCCGTCATCTTGTTCATAGCCGATTCTCCTCCTGGTTATGAATGATTGGCTGGGAGACCTGACAGGTGTCAGAAACCTGTCAGGTCTATATGCTTCTGCGCCTCTTGATCACCGCCGCCCCAACCACCACCAGCGCCGCCAGTCCTACCCACGGCGCCACCAGCCCCAGCTTGCTCACCGGCACCACGATGCCGCCCACGGGATAGCCAAAGGTGGCGGTGCAGGTCTTGTCGTCGTCCAGGGTAACCTGGGCGGTGAGTACACCTGTGCTGACGCAGTCCCCGCTCCACTCGATGAAGTAGGACTTGACACCGGGATGGGCTGTCAGAGTGACGACGGTGCCTTTGCCATAGTACCGAATGCAGTCCTCACCACAGAAGATCCCAGCAGGGTCGCTGGTCACTGTCCCCGTCCCCGCGCCCACCCCGGTAGTGTTCACAGTGAGGGTAGGAGCCAGGTACAGCGCGATGTCCGCTGGCTGCCGGAGCCCATCATTCTCATCGAGCAGGGTTTGGATTCCTGAGCCGTCCAGGTTGGCGCGCTGGATCTTGCAGGAAACAGCCGTGGCAAGCTGGACAGACGCGTAGGCCCTGCCGCTGCTCCAATACATCTTGCCATCGTCAACGTCCAGGGCGATGCCCGCCGGCCCACAGAGATCCTCCACCAGGTCGGTGATGTCGCCGCTCCCATCCAGGTTGGCACGCCGGACCTTGCCGGTGCACTTAATGCTGACGGATACGAGACCGGGCGCGGCACCCCACTCGGTCCAATACACCTTGCCATCGTCAACGTCCAGGGCGATGCCCGCCGGCCCACAGAGCCCAGTCCACACTTCTTCGACGTTCGAGCCATCCAGGTTGGCGCGTTTGATGCTGCCGGTGCAATCCTCGCCGGTGTCGGACATGAGCGCGGCTGCGCCTGGCTCGGTCCAGTACATCTTGCCAGCGGCGACGTCCAGATCGATGTCAACTGGATCAGTGACATCATTCTCATCGAGCAGGGTTTCGGCCCCCGAACCGTCCAGGTTGGCGCGCTGAATCTTGTCAGCCTCAGGGTCGGCCCAATACATCTTGCCTGCGGCGGTGTCCAGGGCAATGCCATACGGCCTGACGAGGTCGTCCCCATCAACCTCAGTGACCAGGGTCTCAGCCTCCGAGCCGTCCAGGTTGGCGCGTCGGATCTGGCCGGCGCCGTTCGTGGTAGCGAGCTCATGGCTAAGCAGGTCGTGGGGGGCCTCGGTCCAATACATCTTGCCTGCGGTGCTGTCCAGGGCGATACCCACCGGCCCGCTGAGCTCAGTCAGCACATCTTCGGGATTCGAGCCGTCCAGATTGGCGCGCCGAATCATTCCGTTGTCAACGTCGCGGGCGAGCTTGCTGTCGAAGTCACGGTAGTCGGTCCAATAGATTTTGGAGCTCTGGGGCGCTGCTGTGCCCAGGCAGGGCACTACGCTCACCACCAACAGCCCAAGCAGTGTGGCGAGCCTCAATAGGAACTTACCCTTGTTCTTAATCACGTCTACTATTTCCTCCTTTCAGGATTCTTGTGCCCAGATGGGCTTGATCTAACAGTGGTCAGGACATGCAAGTCCCGCTCACATCTCCCTAACTATAATAATACAATTGGGGATTCCTAGCCCCTACGCCTCCTGACGACCACAGTAACAGCGGCCACCACCGCCAGTGTCACCAACCCTATCCACGGCACAAGCAGCCCCAGCCTGCTCACCGGCACGACAATGCCGCCCACGGGATAGCCGAAGGTGGCCGTGCAGGTCTTGTCGTCGTCCAGGGTGACCTGGGTGGTGAGGTCTGTGCCGTCGCAGTCCCCACCCCAACCGACGAAGTAGGACTTGACGCCGGGGTTGGCGGTCAGGGTGACGACAGCGCCCTTCCCGTATTGCCTTGTGCAGTCCGCGCCGCAAGCGATGCCTGCAGGCGCGCTGGTCACGGTCCCGGTTCCAGTACCTGCCTTGTTCACGGTCAGGGTAACGGGGAAGTACAGCGCGATCCCTGCTGGCCCGTCGAGGGTGCCATTGAGGTCGCCGAGGTCTTCACCACTCGTACCATCCAGGTTGGCTCGACTGATGGTGTCGCCATCGTAGTTTGCCACATACATCTTGCCGTTGGCCAGATCCAACGCGATGCCGTCTGGCCCGTCCAGGGTGCCATTGAGGTTGCCGAGGTCTTCCCCCCCCGTGCCATCCAGGTTGGCCCGGCTGATGGTGTCGCCATCGTAGTTTGCAACATACATCTTGCCGTTGGCCAAATCCAGCGCGATGCCATCTGGTTCGTCGAGGGTGCCATTGAGGTTGCCGAGGTTTTCACCCCCCGTGCCATCCAGGTTGGCTCGACTGATGGTGTTGTCACCGTAGTTTGCTACATACATCTTGCCATTGACCAAGTCCAATGCTATACCCCACGGC